>NZ_JASATU010000026.1:0-129776 GCF_032906605.1 Leptothoe sp. LEGE 181152 | reverse complement strand
ATCGTTGCAACCAACAAGTTCAGGCTTTGATGAGACTCGACCGAAACAAAATTGAGTATCATTTACGAGGGCTAAGAGCTATAGAAGCTGTCCTAGATACGCTTTAGCCGTTGTGTCTCCCTTTCAGGTCTTGATGTATTACTGGTTTCTGGAGTTCGGCCAAATGTGTGTGCAACTCGGAATCTGCCAGATCAACTTGGATGAATTCTTCAAGCTGCCCCTGGGGGCTACCAAGTACATTGTTCTCGGCGATGCGAGCCCTAATTCTGATTACCGTTTCTGCATCTATTAAATCTTGAAACGTCCGAAGTTCGGCATCGGTGACTCGACGGCGAAGCGTGAGGGACTCAGTTCGGACCGGGTCTGAGCCAACGCGCCACGCATCGAAGGTGAGTAGCAACGACCAAAGTTCTTGTCCACCGGATTTTCCAGCACCGACGCCATTAGAGCTGACAACGCCGGTCAACTCGCTAACGGGGCTAGCTGCGAGTTCATTGTAGAGTTGGTCTTCTCGGCGGTTTGCATCTGCGAAGATGTCATCCATATGTCTTTGTCACATAACGACTAAGATAAGTGGCGGTAGATGAACTCAGCAACCCTGCCGAGATTTTTCAACCGCCCGCTTCATCGACTGGTAGCTTGCGGCAAAGCCAACTATACAGCAGCGTCATTAACTCGAAATATAGTTCTTAAGGAAATCAATGAATACACGAACCTTGAGTGGAACATAGGCACGAGAAGGATAAACCAGCCAAGCTGCGGTGTTAAAATCTGTTGCCGTCACGTCGTACTTTGGAAATGCATTAACCAGCCTACCAGCCCGCAGGTCTTCGTCGATCAACCAGTTGGGCAGTAGCGCTAAACCCATTCCTGCGATCGCACAGTGCTGAAGCGCGATCGCACTTGAAATCACCGTCCGTCCAGAGACAGAAACCTCGCTCAATGCCCCCTTGCGATCTTTGAAAATCCACTTTGATCGAAATCCTGCAAGTGGGAACAGCAAGCAGTTATGGTGTTCTATATCCATCGGTTTCTTGGCTTTTCCGAAGCGCTTGAGATACGCTGGGCTCGCACAGACTGAATAATGAGTTTGCATCAGTCGTTGAGCAATCAGGGTCGAATCGGCGAGTAATCCGAGACGAACGGCCACATCAATCCTTTCGGCAAACAAATCGACCACTGCATCGGTCAGTAATAAATCGACCGTGAGATCGGGATATAGCGCGTCAAATTGCGGCAGTAACGGCACAATGCATTTGTGTCCAAAGGAGACAGAAGCCGTGACTCTAAGGGTTCCCTTCGGCTGCTCAGAAATGTCTGTGGTTACGTCGATTGCTTGCTGAATTCCCTCAACCAGCGGCTCGATGCGCTCAAAATAAGTTGTCCCTGCTTCTGTGGGGGAGAGTTGACGGGTCGTGCGTTGGAATAGTCTAATTCCTAATTCTTCCTCCAAACCTGCGATCGCCCGTGAAACGGAAGACGGATTAAGATTGCGATCACGGGCAACCGCAGCAAAACTGCCCTGCCTCATCACCTCCACAAAAAGCTGTAACACCGATACATCCATTGGGAAATCCGGGCACCCATCTGCTCCAGCGATCGCTTGCTAGAGATAATCTTATCCGAACAGACGGCTATTTATGCAGAATGTGCACGAAAGTCGTTCATAAGCTGGTGTTTATTGCTTTGTTTGTAGTTGATAGTATGCAGTCATGGTTTGATTCGAGCCACACACAACCCTCACTAGTCCGAGAGCGACCCTATTATGAAACTCCAAAACAACAACAGTACTGGTAACTGGCGCAAATCGTGGCATTGGTTCCGCATTCGTTAACGCGCTGTTGCAAGCGGAGGTCAAAAACTTCTATGCAACTGCCCGTGATGTCAAAGGAAGTAAATCGAATGCCTGTCACAATGATTACAGTTGCGAACTTCGCTGAATATGACCGAACCTATCCTCCTCACTGGCGACGGGGCTAACGGCGGTTCAGGGCTAGCTAGCCCTCGCTAAAAGTATCAAATCATAAAATTATTGAAGGAGGTAATTAACCATGAACCAGAAGAAGATTGCGGTTTTAGGATCTGGTGCAATGGGCTCTCGTCTCGTGCAAAACTTGCTCAAGGCTCAATATCAAGTGGTGGTCTACAACAGAACGGCAGATAAGGTCAAGCCCCTCCTAGAAAAAGGCGCTGTTTATGCGGCAACCCCTAGGGAAGCCGCCGAGCAGGCCGATATCGTGATGAGTATGGTCACAGATAATGATGTGTCACGAAGAATCTGGCTTGATCCGGAAACAGGTGCCATGTTAAGGCTTGGCAAAGGGAAAATTGCGATCGAATCCAGTACTTTGACCGTGGATTGGACAAAAGAATTGGCAACAGCACTCTCAAGTCGTGGGGTCGCCTTTCTCGATGCTCCCGTAGTTGGCTCTCGTCCCCAAGCCGAAGCTAGCAAACTGATTTATCTAGTGGGAGGTGAGGCAGAAATCTTGACACAAGCTCAATCGGTTCTGTCGGCTGCTGGGGCAGCAACCATTTACCATATCGGTTCAATCGGTCAGGGAATGGCGATGAAACTGGCAGTCAATGCTCTATTTGGGATTCAGGTAGCGGCGTTAGCAGAATTGATCGGGATGCTGACAAAGACTGGTATTACTGGCAAAAAAGCGATGGAATATCTGGGTGAGCTGCCGATTATCAGTCCAGCCGCCAAACTGGCTGGAAACCTCATGTTGACCCAGAATCATGCGCCCCTGTTTCCGATTGGGCTAGTCGAGAAAGACTTTCGCTATGTGATTCAAACAGCGCAAGCCCTAGAAGCTTTAACGCCGACCTCCAACACTATTCACGATATTTATCAGGATGCGATCTCGTCTGGGCATGGCAACGACAACATCACAGGGATTATTCAACTTTTCCTCTAATGAAACTTGCAATGTCAACGGAGAAAATCCAGATGACCGCCAAAACTGAAAATAAAGCTAGCTAACGGTGAAGTTGAGCAGCATGGTGCTAAGTGCAACAGTCAGTTTGATAACACGTCAAAAGACTGCATAGATTTTACCTTGACTTTTGAGGCAAGACCTTCAACTTTCCATTGCAACTCGGCACAAAACTCTTTAACTTTATTCACTCTCTGGGTTGGAGAAACTGCTCTTAGATCTTCGATACCTGAGATTAGTTGATTTTTAATTGCAACCAAAACAGATAGATCACACCAATACATTTCTGAAGATGGATTACCCCTGTCATGTCGTTTTCCTTCTGGTCCCACATAAACTAATTCAAGACACAAGAAATCCGGATAGTTTTGACGAAGCCAAGACAAATGATCATGCCCCTCTTCAATATCTTTTTTATAGTAAGTTGGGTCTGATTTTTTACGTGTCTTCAATTCAAAAGCGAGACATTTTTTAGAAGTTTCATCGATCCAGAACACATCAGGTCCTGTTCCATCATCATTATCTATTCTAGTGGAAGCCAGACCTAAGCATTCGCCTAGAGCACGAACAGCTTCTTCTTGCTGCGGGACAGATGCGTCTGGGGCATCAAGCCATATTACAGAAGTACGAAGAAGTACGAAGAAGTACGAAGACGTTGAATAGTCTTTTGGTATCTTTCTGGCGAACTACGTCCAAAAATTAAATCAATCCCTTCTTTTAGTTCAATCTTGCCTTTAACTTTTAGAGTTATTAAAACTGAAAATAGAACCTCTCCAATCTCTGCATCCATCAGCCATTTCTTGAAAGATTCCTGCCGAGTAGTCGCTGATAGTATTTCTCCAGAAAACGACTGCTTCGCTATGACCGGGTAGTTGGCGTACTTCCCATACCCCAGGATGTTGCTCAAAGATATGTATGGCTAGTGTCTTTCCAATTCCCTGACGACGGTAGCGCTTCATCACAAAGAACTCGGCTATGCTGTACTGACTTTTAGGCAAATAGTTATGAGTGTTTACCAGTACAAAACCAACAAACTTACCTGTAAACCTGGCGAGGTAGGGATATCGTCTATCTTCAACCCAATAGTAATCCAAATAGGTATAACCAAATTCACCATGAACATTCAAATCAGCATTAGAAAATGGAGAGATATCATGCTGATAAAGCTCTAGCATACGTTTCAGAATAGGTTTATCTTGTTTCGATGCCTTAAAAATTTCAAGCTCCATAAGTGGTAATTCTTGCCAGGTATTTAAAGCCACCGCGTAACGCTAGCGGCATAACTACTATGAGTTATCCAGACAGCTGCAGCAAGTTTTCAGTATGGGGCACTTACCAGATCGCAATACATGCATGTTAGCCCAATAACAATTTGGCACAATCAATACAGTCAATCTTGATAACGGGGATAGCGATCGCACATTTCACCACACAGCCACAGCCTGCGCTCAAGCAACCAGGTCTTGCTCAAAATCACCCAGACCACCCCCACTACTGGAGCCCCCCTCTAGCAAGAACCGCTTTATGATGAAGAAGGACTCTGTGCCGTCAACGCAGCTCGTTTTCATTTCTTCTCCTAACAAAGCATCTATGACCGCTCAATTAACCACCGCTCTCGAAAAGCAATATTGGACCTGGCGGGGGCACCGCATTTGTCACACCGTTCAGGGGGCTGGATTACCAATTGTGCTAGTCCATGGCTTTGGCGCATCGATCGGGCATTGGCGCAAAAATATCCCTGTCTTGGCTGCAGCTGGCTATCAGGTGCATGCTCTGGATCTCTTAGGCTTTGGTGCATCGGATAAACCGGCCCTCGACTACTCTCTAGAAATTTGGGAATCGTTGCTGCAGGACTATTGGCAAGAGCACATTGGGCGACCGGCTGTCTTTATTGGTAACTCCATTGGTGGCCTCATTACCCTGATGATGCTGGCTAATGCGCCAGACATGGCCCAAGGGGGAGTACTCCTCAACTGCGCCGGGGGCCTTAACCATCGTCCGGATGAACTGAATTTTCCCCTGCGAGTCGTGATGGGGACATTTACACAGCTCGTTAGTTCTGATCTGTTTGGTCCCTTTATTTTTAATGAAGTGCGGCGTAAGTTTCGGATTCGGGGTTCCTTAAAGCAGGTTTATCGCAATCGAGACGCCATTACAGACGAACTGGTCGATATGTTACATCGCCCTGCCTGTGACCCAGGAGCCCAAAAAGTGTTTGCCTCTGTTGTGACCGCCCCTGCTGGCCCAAAACCCGAAGATCTGTTACCTAAAATTCAGCAGCCCCTCTTGGTGCTTTGGGGAGAAAATGATCCCTGGACTCCGATTCAAGGAGCAGCCGTATATCAGACCCTAAGTGAGTCCCCCAGCGCCCAGCCACCAACGACGTTCCAGGCCATCCCTCAGACTGGCCATTGTCCCCATGATGAACGCCCAGAGGTGGTCAATGAATCAATTTTGAACTGGCTGCATGGGCTTTGATTGGTTACGTTAGGGGGCGGTTTTTCCTCCCTAAGGCACAATGGCCAGAGTGAGTTTCCATCGCTTAAAGAGCTTTGTTTAAGCCCATGCTAATCCCCGAAGATCAATAGATTTAGTGGCACAGGCTTTCCGAGCCAGGAAGCATGTTCAGTATGATCTTGAAGATCGTTTCCTGTCAGCCCATGGACAAGCACCGTTAAGTCTCCTCGGTTGTTTTCCAGCCATGGGATCAATTGATCAAATTGGGCTTTATCAAATGCCAGTTGACAGCTCCGGCAAGGGTGCGGTCCAATGGGCTTTTGATGGACTCGGCCTACTTTCACTGCAAACAGTTTTCCAGCCTTCTGACATAGTGAGGAGGCTGCTGCCACAGAACTGCCATCGAAATAAACGTGGGCGTGGTATTGGTCGTAAATGTTGGTGGGTCGTTTTATCATCAGTGAGCCGGTTTCTGAATAAAAAATAAAAACATCTAAAGTGCCAGTGCGTTAGTCCAATAGTCGTTAGCTGACAAGCATTGGGGAATCTGTCCGGTATTGTGCATCCAGGCTTGTAGACGATCGTAGTAATCCGCACTCATGGAAAAGTCGTGGGTAAAACAAGAGATTGTTGCATCGTAGATGGCTTGCCCGGTCTGATTGCCTGCATAGGCTCCGGTACGCTGGTCGTAAATGGCTTGGGCCGCTTGAGGATGCTGGTGAATAAAGTCAATCCCCCGTCGTAATACCTTCAAAAATACCTGCAAGTCTTGTCGCCGCTGTTGCAACAATTCGGGCGTTGCAATCAGAATAAGCTGGCAAAAATCAGGAACGCCCCAATCTTTGAGTGCAAAAAACTGAGCATCATAACCGCTCTGTCGAGCTTCGATCACTTCAAAGTTGTAGAACACCAGCGTTGCCAGATCGGCCTTGTCCTCAACCAGTGCATCGGTATGCAAAAAGCCATTATCGACAGAGGTGATGGCATCTTCAGTAAAGTCACCGCCATCGGCCTCAATCATGGTTTTAGCGATGGCCCGCCCTAACGCAGACGGTGCACCGGGGTACTGTATGCGCTTGCCCACCATATCTTTCGGTCGCTCGATACCGTGTCCTGTAAAGTACATGACGCCACCGTTGGTATGCAAAAAGCGAGCCCAACCGACCACGGCATGGCCCTTACCTCGGTCTTCCACCAGATGAACCGGCTCTGTAACCGCGATATCGAGGGTGCCAGCTTGCAGTTCTGCGATCGCATCCACATGCTCTGAGGGTTCAACCAGTTCTAAGTCCAAACCAACGTCCGCAAACCATCCTTGCTCAAGACCTACTAATAGAGGCACATGATCTGGATTTAAAAACCACTCTAAGCCCAAACGTAATTTAGACATCAGCCACCAACAATCAACTTCAGATCATTATTCATCTAAAATTTGCTTACAGCAAAACATTGCTAAAAAAAGCCGAGTAGTCTATCAAGGTCTAAATTGTGAGTAGGACTGACACGGGCAGGGTGAGACGCAGAGATCGGTTAGTGCTCAAGCTCTCCCCGTCTCCGTGTCTCCCTAGGGATAGTTTGTAGCCTATCTTCCTGATTGGGCTGGATAGACTGAACGTTTGCAATATAGCAACTCTTTGTAGGGAGATAGATGGAAAAGGTAGATCGTGGATCTAATAATAGATAAACAGCAGTTAGACAGCAAAAGCAATTAAGTTCTGTTTATTGGGGAAATGAGACATGAGCCATCCAATACAGTGTCAATGTGGTTGCCTTAAAGGTACTGTTGATGATGTCACCCATGCGAATCGGGTCATCTGCTATTGCCAGGATTGTCAGGCATTTGCTCACTTTCTAGGCAAAGGGAGTGAAATCCTTGATCGTCATGGTGGGACAGACATTGTTCAGACGCTGCCAAAAAATATTTCCTTTACTCAAGGAACTGAAGTATTAGCATGTGTGCGACTTACTGAAACTGGTTTACTGCGCTGGTATACGACTTGCTGTAATACACCGATCGGAAATACTTTACCAATCTATAAAATGTCTTTCATTGGCCTTGTCCATAACTGTTTAGAGTCGTCCGAGATCACACTGGATAATGCCTTTGGGGCTACATGCATACCTGTTAATACAACATATTCAAAAGGAGAAATAAAATCGAACCCAGTAGACCTCATCGTTACAATCATCCGTAATGTAACTAGAATTTTGAGGGCACGTATTGATGGAAGTTATAAACAGACGCCCTTCTTCTTGGTAGACTCTGGAATTCCTATCGTTAGCCCCAAAATACTGAGCTGCCAAGAATACGAGGACATTATGAGTGCTGTTTAGCAACCGCGCTGCGCCGGAACAAGGATGATAGTCCAAAGAACAGACGCAAATACCTGACAAAGCTATTCTGATGGTCACCCTCACCTGATGTGATCGGACCGAGCAAGATACGGTCGAACGGATCGGCGTGCAGTAGCCTTGGATTTTGCCAGCTACCTAAATCGAACCATTCATCATCAGACTTATTCCTGGGAAGTATCAAAAAACTCCAGCTGGGGCTACTTTAAAGCATTATCATCCGCTACACTCCTCTTGCACTAAGGTACGGACTCGGGGGAGCGGCACTTGGTTAAGCAGGCATCTTACCGCCATTTTTGGGGTGATGTATCTCAGGGTGCTATAGCAGAAACTGTTAGCGGTCTGACGTTTTATCAATCAGGGCAAGAACTCTTTGATCCCAAGGTTGAAGAGTAAACATAATTAAAAATGAACAATCCTGTAGGGGCACTCCCTTGTGGATACCCTTCTTTAAAGTTTAAATGATGGAAGTCCTTTAAACTTTCTTTCTAGAACAGCTGAACCCTAAGGCCGCAAATAGAACTCCTAAACCCAGGGTAGGCTCCATAGTGCTCACGGGCTGATGGTGATGGCTACGCGATAATGGAGCAACATCAGCCACAATTACATTGTTTAGAACAGCTGTATAGTTGCTAGCGATATTGTCACCAATGCTGCAGTCACCCTCATCAGGAATGTAGGCACGCTCATCATGACTGGCAAGGCTATCAGCGTGACCAAAGTTTTGTACCCAATAATTGCCATAGGTAGAACGACTGTCAAAATGCAAACCAAAACCAATGTCGGTATAGGTTGTATTGAGCAAATTCTCTTTATGGCCAGGGCTATTGAACCAGGCTGTTACCACCGAGGCAGCTGAATCGTGGCCAGCTGCAATATTTTCACCAGCGGTACTGTAATCATAGTTGACTCTCGTAATCCGATCCGCAAGGGTTGAACCATTGGAACTTCTATGGCTAAAATAATTTTCAGTCGCCATATTTTGGGCATGGGCTTGCGCCGCTCTGCCTAGCCGATAAGAAAAACTCAGTGGCCTTGCTCCATTTTGTTGACGAATAGTATTGGTTTCGGTCAGCAGGTCGGCAAACAGTTCTGCCAAAATAGTTGTACAACTATTTTCGATGGCAGAGGGTGGTTCTGTTGTGCCGCTGCTAGCCTTGTCTTCGTTGCCGCCGCCACCGCCACAGCCTGTGAGTATGATGCCGATTGCTAAAACTAGTGTGCTGGCCTGTGAATTAAGCCCCATGGGTGCTCTGTAAGAACGATTTGAATTAACTTGCTTTTGAGATAGAGCCCCACGGACAGTAGCATCTCGAAGTTGAACAGATGCCAAGACAATCCTGTGAACACAGTTTGAACAATTACCTTGGTTTCATCGACCGTTACACTACTAGATAGGTGAGTCAGCTTTACTCGACTTATCTCAGTGAAAATAATGTGTCGGAGATTACTGAAATGGTTGCAGTGGCAACATTTGGAGCCGGTTGTTTTTGGGGAGTGGAACGGGCATTTCGCTCACTGTCAGGGGTAACCAAAACGTCCGTGGGTTACATGGGGGGACATTTTGAAAACCCATGTTACTTGGACGTACTCTCTCGCATTACTGGCCATGCTGAAGTGGCTCAAATAGAATACGATTCGGCCATAATTAGCTATGAAGCACTATTAGTAACTTTTTGGAAAATCCACGATCCGACGAGTCTTAATCGTCAAGGTGCTGATCGTGGAGAACAATATCGTTCAGTAATTTTTTATCACACCGAAGAACAACAACAGCTAGCCCACCAATCTAAGCGAACTGTTGCGAGTCAATATAGTAAACCAATAGTGACTGAAATTGTTGCGGCGACTGCCTATTGGTTAGCCACTGAAGAACATCAACAATATTTTGATAAAAAAAGCAACAAACAACAGTGGCAGAAGTGATAGAAGTGTTAGGAGTTGCAGACGTATTAGGCATAAAAATAGCCCTGCTAGCTCAAAAACTAGCAGGGCTATTACTTTTTGAGCATTAATACAGATAACCCATGGTCTGAGTCACTGTATCTAGATGTTACTGGACTTATTTTGTACGCTCATCAAGCTGATCAAGGCGCTCTGCTTGAATATCTTTAACGCTCTTGGACTGGTTGTCCAAGTGCTCAAGACGCTGCTCATGAAGCTTGTTACCGCCTGCAACATCCTTTAGTTGATCATCAGACAATTGCTCGTCAGTAACGTTCTTGTTCTGCTCTTCCATGGAAGTTACCTCAATGTAGAAACAACGGAAGTCCTGTTCAATCGTCAAATGCACAATGCAGGACTTTCCAATAATATCGAGCATGTCAAAAAATGGAAGAGGTTTTGGTGACTTCTCATGAACTTTTAATGATCCGTTGGCTTTCAACGAGTTTTCTGAGGATTTATTAAGAGATAAAAAGCCAATTGTCAGAGATTCTACGTAAATGCATCTCGAATACTTAAAATCTCCTGAGTATCTCCAAAAAAGCTAAACTTTTTGCTATAAGGGCATAGGTAATAGGTGAATTTTACTGGATTATCAACCTTCATTATTAGAGGCCAGATTTCGGATGGGCGACAGTAGTATTTTTCGTCAAGAAGCTTTGGAGCGTTTATCGTCGCCAGAGCAGCTTGATCAGCTTATGCAAATCGTTTCTCCGCGCAGTTGGCTGCCTCTAGCGACGATTGGTGGGCTGCTGGGGGCTACTATTGTTTGGGCCTGTGAGGGTCGGATCCCAGTAACTACAAGCAGCCATGCCATTTTGGCCTATGCTGAGGGGGAGTCTGGTGAGCTGGTGGGTGTGGCTCATTTTCCCAGTGGGGAGCTGGCTCAGATTGAGCGCGGTATGGACGTACTGCTGATCCCGGATGTGGAAGGTAATAAGCAAGCGGCTGGTGGCATTGAGGGTAAAGTCAGTGAAGTATCACTACCGATGGTAATGACCCTGGATGGGGTACGTGAATTAGAAGATCCAACGGCTCCTGCAACGATTGAGGTGTTGATAGAACTGACACCTGATCCTGATACGAGTAGTGGTTATAAGTGGTCGGCGAGCAGTCTCAATATGATTCCTTTGGCCGGTATGCATGCAACGGCCAGGGTAACTCTCGATCAGAAGGCCCCCCTCTGGTTTGTATTGCCTTTTTTACATCAGTCGTAGGAGTAACAGTCCCCTTAGTGATGGGCTAGATTCTGATCCCTGAACACGTTCAGCTGAGGCAAAGTCAGCAAAACCAGCTTTCGTGCTGCCAATGCTCTTGCCAATGCTCTATGTATATCCGGTGGCCGTAGATGGACAGCTTCATAGACGACTTTCGCTACTCTCTGGCGTCTGTTGTTGTGAACTGGCAGGCACCGCTTTCTTGTAGCGGATTAGCCAGGCAAAACCTGCACTGGTGGCAAACATGATTAGGGCATAGATGGCGGCGGGAATTGCCATGCTGGGGGTATTTAAAAAGGTGGGTGCACTGGCAATGGCGATGGCTAGGGTGCCATTCTGAATACCCACTTCAACGGTGATGGCTTTTGTTCTGCGGGCGTCGAGCTTGGCGAGGGTTGCGATCGCAAATCCCAATCCCATGGTCAGCACATTTAAAGCCAGCGTGACTCCACCCACCTGGACAAAAAAGCTGGCGACATTGGCCCGTTCTTTGGCCAGCAGACCAACAATAATTAGCGCCAAGAAAAACAACGACAGCCACTTAACCCACTTTTCCACCTTGGCGGCAAACCTGGGGATGTAGTGATGAAGCGCCATGCCGATGGAAACAGGAATGAGGGTAATGACGGCAATTTGAATAACCGTTGTTAAAAAAGAAAGTTGTATAGCTCCTGCCTCCCCCATAAACTGTTGCATGGCAAAGTTAACCACGAGGGGGATAGTAACGATTGTAATCAGGCTGCTAATAGCTGTCAGGGTGATGGAAAGTGCAACATTTCCCTGCACCAGGTAGGTCACCATGTTGGATGTGGGACCGCCTGGACATGCGGCTAAAATCATCACACCAACGGCCAACTCCGGTGAGAGTGGGAAAAGGCTAGCTAACAAAAAGCCAACCACTGGCAGCATAATTAGCTGAGCAACCAGTCCAAGAATGACAGCTTTAGGTTCGGTCAGAATCCTTTGGAAATCGCGAGTTGTCAGGCTCAGCCCCATGCCTAACATGATGATAAATAGGGCTAGCGGTAGAAAAACTGCGGTTAAAAAGCTTGATTCCATGAATGTCTTCTCTAAAGCTGCAGCAGGCTGGTACGGGGCAGGTGTTTGGAGACTAAGGCGAGTTTTGAATTTTGAATTTTAAGTTGAGCTCGCAACTTGAAATTGCAGAAACGGAGAATTTGCTGACGCTTAGTCCTATGGTCGTTTGTAACCAGCGGTTGCTAGTAATCCTACCGCGATAACGCCAACGATCAATGTCGGTTCAGGTGTGCTCACGCGATTAAAGGTGATAGGAGTGCCAATGGCTCCGCCGTTGGGTAAGAGAAATGTATCGGTGGAGTCAACGGTATTGGCGGCGATGGTCACTGTTGAAACTACGGTGCTGCCGGGCACTGGGAAGCTGGTGGGACAGCCCGTTGGGACATTGGTGCCAAAAAACTCGTCTTCTCTGTAGGTTAATGTCAGGTCACAGCTGGGTGTGAGGAGATCGCTCAGGTCTAAAATGGCCGTTGCTTGGTCACAGGTGCCTAGGGCAGTGCCGAGATTGCGATAGCTAAATATGCTCAGGTCAACACCTGTGGTTCCAGGGCTAAATCCATAGGCTCGGGTGCGGAGTAACCCACCTGTGTCACCCCAAAATTGTTCTAAATGGACATATTGCGAGGTCGTTGTGCTGCTGGTCGGTACGGCACAGTTTTCCATGGTCAGCAGTGGCACGGCAGGGTCACTGTTAACCTGTGCCTGGTTGGTAAAGAAACCCGTGAACCAGTTCACTGCCTGCTGCACCTGTTCGGTTGGTGTCAGGGTGGCAGCCAGTGTTGGAGCACTGATTATGGTGGAAATTAGGGCTGCACTAACCCCTGTTTGCAAAAGTCGCATCATAAGTTTGATAGGGATGACTGCAGGTGTTACGCTGCTGAATTAATCTAATTGCAAGGCTTTTAGGGAAAAATCTGATGAATAATTTCTGAGAAATCATCCGTATCCGATTGTGGTGTGTTTAACTGTTGTTCGTTCTGAATAACAGGGTCTGATGCATACACGTTTGACTGGGTTAACTTAGCCGCTATCACCATTAGGCCCAGACCAAGGCCTACAATCAGCAGCTGTTTACGGTGGAAAATCATAATGGAAGAGAGAAAATTTTTCATGTGGCCAGACTTAAAGAAACAGGGGCTAATCAATCAATTTCACTGGTTTTTAGGTGATCATCATTGCTGTGGTGAGTGCTTTAGCGCCCATGCACCTGGCACTATTGAGAGAGCCTGCGGGCGAGATAATAGGTGTTCTGGAAGTCGTTTTCCAGCTGTTGTACTTCGATGTTGCTAAAGCCCGCAGTCTGAAGCATTTCCAGGGCCAGTTCTTGACCCCACATGGCTCCCAGACCCGGACCGCCTGCTGCTAGGGAAACGGCAGTGCAATGATTACAGGAAATGCTATACAACAATGGTCCTACAGGATGATTTAGATTATCCTCTAGGTTGCTAGATGCTTGAATCTCCTGCATGAGATAGAGCCCTTCTGGTCGCAGGGCTCGGTAGATATTTTGTAAGACGATACCTGGCTGTGCCTGATCGTGAATGGCATCAAATGAGAGTGCCAGGTCATACTGATTTTCTTCCACAATCAAGGCTGCATCTTGTACCTGAAATGTCACATTTTGTAGTCCCAGCCGTTGTGATTCGGCCTTGGCCCAGGTAATGACGTCGCTAGATAGGTCATAGCCGACAAAGCGACTGTTGGGGAACCAGCTGGCCAGGGTGTGTAATATACGTCCCTGTCCACAGCCGATATCAACGACAGAGATGCCTTCAGCCAGTTGTTCCTTTAAGCCAAGGACCAGGGGTAAAACTTGGGTTTCAAGGGCGGTGATGACAGTTTGCGCACTTTCTTCTGCCATCACCGTATGGAAACGCTGATAGGCCGCATAGGGAACGCCACCACCCTGGTGGAAACAATCGACAATGGCATCTTCGACACCCCCAATGAGGGGAATAAACTGCATGGTGGTGGCCATGTTGTTAGGGCTGGCGCTTCGGGTGAGCCAGGCGGCATGTTCAGCCGGTAGCCGGTAGGTTTTGTTGCCACTGTAGTAAATGACAATGTGGCCAGTGACCATGGCCCCTAACCATTCGCGAACATAGCGTTCAGTCAGTTTGGCCGCATCGGCAATTTGTTGACTGGTGGCAGGCGGCAGTTCAGCTAGCGTGTCCAATAGCCCGGTGCGATGGCCAATGGATAGCATATGGGCCAGGGCACCACTGTTGAGGATGTTGAGCAAGTTTTCGGCAAAATCTGCAGACTTGTCGGTGTCAAACGGTGGAGTATTACCTTCAATGGTCAGTGAGGTTAGGGAGTCTATCGTTGTCATCATGGGCTCCAAAAAGAGTTGGAATTTTCATGATTCAAGAATAGAAATTGCTGCGTTCCCTAACCGTCTTTTGGGCGTTCCCTGGGTGTAGGCCCTATGATTTCTCGATACTTGCCGGTAACTCATCCACTAAATCGGCTGACCAAATGGTGTCATAGGGGACATTGCCTCGTTGATAAGCAGCCCGGACTGTGTCAGCATCAGCCGCGTCAAGCTCACAGATGCTGCGTTTGCGATCGCGCGATAAATAGGTGCGTTTCCAGATGACATTACGCTCTGTCATGCAGGGGGCTGACCGCTCCACTAGCTCATCCCACAGTGCCTGGTCAATGGGGGGATCGTACGTAGTTTCGACAACAATAAGGGCCATGGTGATGTCATCCGTAAACAAAGAAATTGCGTTATGGGGATACTATCTCAGTCTTCGATTCGTTTTTCCCCTTGCTTCACAGTCTGTTTAGCTTCGGCGATTAACAGCTGAGCCCGACTACTTAAGTTAGTAGCAGGCAATGCCTGTAACAATTGCCAATGGTGATGCCGCGTTGTGTGATCGTCTAGCAGACTAGCACTGAGAACACACAGGGCATTTGCCACAGCCATATCGTTGGGATGCTCAACAATGTTAGCCGCTTGGCTAGCTATGCTTGCATAGGTGAGAGCGATGACCCCGTCCTCTTGCCGGAGGGCAATCTCAGCAGCATGGCTGGCGATAAAAACTCGTTTCCGTTGAGCATCCAGCTGATCAAGTTGGCTCAATGTCTCCGTCAGAGCTGTTTGACCTGTCTGGTCTGGGTTGTTGCCATAGGCGTATAGGGCAATTAAGGCGTCTGCAAAGGTGGCATTACTCCCCTGGGGCAGGTTAGGCGCTAACTCCAGTAGGGCTTTTGCATAGCCAGGGTCAGGCTGTTGACGGTCCCAACTGTTCATGGCCAGATTGGCGAGACTATGGCTTTCATTTAGCTGATCGCGCTGATTGGGTGTGTGACTTTGAGCTACTTGCAGGGCGGTTGTTAGCTGCTGCTGAGCTAGGTCATAGTCGCCACGGTAACGATAAATGCAGCCTAGTCCTAAATGAATGTCGCTGATGGATGCACCCAGCGGGTTGGCCAGAGATTGGGCTTCCAATAAAATGGCTTCAGCCCGATCCATATCCCGTTCAATTTCAGCTAAACAGCAGCCATTCGCGGCTAGATTTTCTGCCTGTAGCCGGGGAATTGGAGGCATAACCTCTATGGCTTCTAAACATTGTTGATGCACATCGGTCAAGTTCTCTTGGGTGTACTTTAAGAAAGCAAGGGCCTGTCGCGCAGCGGCTTCTGCTTCTGGCAGATTTAGACCCACCAAATCCGCTAACTGTTGCTGGATTTGAGCTTCTACAGTGGTGGCGTCTGATGTGGATACACCGGCTAAAACTCTTGTGCGCAGGAGTTGGGTGGAGTAGAAGATGCGATCGCAACTGGGCAAGTAATGGCTATGTTCTAACCCCCGATTTACCAGCTGCATCACATCTGTATAGGCAAACAGTCGTAAACTGCGGCTGGCAGCGGTGACACAGGACTTAGCCGCCAAGGCATGGTTACCCGCCAAACCCGCATGGTAGGCCACCTGGCTGGCTAAATCATCCTCCACCATTTGGGATTCCAGGATTTTAGCCAGTTGACCATGGATAATGCGACGGCGGGGCAACGACAGCTGATTGTAGGCTGCCTGGCGCACCAAATCATGAACAAAATCATAGTTACCCTGTTCATCAAAGCTGGCTGAGGCCCCTGGGTTAACGGGCTGCACAATCTGTTGGTGTTCCAATTGTTCCATGGCCAACAGAAACTGCATGGGTGGGTAGCTGGCCGCCAGGGCCAAAATCTCTGGATTAAAGCGTCGTCCTAACGCTGCGGCCCAAGGAATCAAGTCTCTTGCGGCTCCATCCAGTCGCTGCAAACGATCGTCAATTAATCCCTGTAGATCACTGGTCTCTCCAGTATTGGCCCGTGCGACTTCTAAGGCAAATAAAGGATTACCACCGCTGTCGCTGTAGATTTGTTGAGAGATTTTTTGAGTATCTAGTGGTTTGGCTCCATCTTCGGAGTTGAGCAGCGGTGTGACGAGTGCCCCTATTGCCTTAGCCGACAGGGGAGGAACGGCTATCTCCTGTAGTCGTTTAGCCCGCCGTAGGGACTTGATTAAGGTGAGAACGGCTGAATTTTCTTGCAGTTCTTGTTGTCGAGCGGCACAGGCAATGCGCAATGGCCCTTGCCCCATTAGACGAAAGATATAGTGTAGCAGCGCCGTTGACGCGTCATCTAACCAGTGAATATCATCAAATAAAAGCAATAGAGGCTGTTCAGGACTGGCTATAGCCCTCAAGCTCTGCACCATAGCGTCCAACAGCTGTCCCCGATTTTGTAAATTGTTTGAGGTATCCCCTAGCTGGGGAAAGGACTCAGAGAGATGGGCGGTACGCAGTAAATCTATCCACACGCCGTAGGAACGCAGCTGCTCTGCTGCAAAGGCACTTCCCCAGCAAGTATGCCAGCTGTCTTGAGCCGCACTCTTCGCTAAGGCTTCCAGCAGTCGAGTTTTGCCAATGCCAGGCTCTCCGGTTAGTAATAATAAAGGTGCAGGCTTGTCCAAGGTCGATAACAGCCATTGCTCTAAGCTGCCAAACAACTGCTCACGTCCAACTAAGGTGCTCGTAGCATTGGGGGTAGCCAGAGACAATGGTATAGCTGAAGCAGGCTGTGCAGATTGAAGAGCTTCTGTTGTTGTCTTAACAGCACTTTCCTCTGCTAACAATAGCTGCTGATAAATGTTCGCTGTTGTAGGGCTGGGAGGTACCCCTAATTCCGTTTGCAGGGTAGTCATGCACTGGTGGTACAACTGCAAGGCGGTGGAGCGGTCTCCTATTTTCCCATAAAGGGCCATCAACGTCTGATAAGCACTTTCTTCGAGAGGTTCAGCCTTTAACCACTGCTGTCCCGTTGCGATCGCTTTGGTTATTTCACCCAGGGCCTGTAGCTGTCGAGTCAGCTGAGCCAAGGCCTGGCCATAGCTTTTTCTGAGATGTTCTTGCTCGCTATAAATCCAGTCAGCATCACAGTCTGGCCACAGATCCCCTTGATAGACTTTGATGGCAGTTTCAAGAAAACCAACAGCGGCAGCTCCGTCTGCCTCCGCTGCTGAGGCTAGGGCAGTTTCAAAAATATCAAGATCCACTTCACAGGGAATCTGTGGCTGCCAGTGTAGTGTGGATTTGGTGATAGTGATGAGCTGCTCGATGGCAGGACAGGTGTGCCTTAGATAGTGCAGTTCTTTTCTTAGATTCGTGCGGTCTTGAGTGTCGGCGGAATCTGGCCATAGCTGCCCGGCAATACGTTGGCGAGACTGGGGGGCATGGCGATGCAAAATTAGATAGGCGAGCAGGTGTTGTGATCGCGATCGCAACTCTACACTGCCTGCTCCTGCTTGGACAATGTGAAAGCTGCCCAGCAAAGACACCTTTAGGAACTGCTTGCCCACAGTCAACACCCGCACCTTATAACAGCTGCAATCGTCCTTGCAGTCCATTGTAATTTGTTTGAGTGAACCTCATATAACCTCAGTTGAGGATTCTACATTTGGGTGGGAACGGTGTGGGAACGGAGGTAGAACGTTGGGTTGATTAGGGTTAGACCATCACCTGCAATGTGGAGAACTGACCATGACGACATCCGCTGACTTGACTGAAGTGTTTGCTGAGCGCTTGCTAGATATCCTAAACAATGGCGCGTTGGCACTGATGACCTCCATTGGCCACCGTACTGGGCTATTTGACACGCTAGCTGAACTGCCGCCTGCCACCAGCCAGCAGATTGCTGATGCTGCCGGACTTAATGAGCGCTATGTGCGTGAATGGCTGGGGGCAATGGTGACGGGCCGATTCATCACCTATGACACGGAACAGGATACCTATTTCCTACCCCGTGAGTATGCGGCTGTGCTCACCCGTGCGGCTAGCCCTGACAACATTGCCGCCTTTGCTCAATATATCCCTCTGTTAGGGACTGTGGAGGATCCGATTATTGACTGTTTTTATGACGGGGGGGGTGTGCCCTACGCTCAATTTAAGCGATTCCATCCGGTGATGGCGGAAGATAGCGGTCAAACAACGGTGTCAGCTTTAACAGAATATGTGTTGCCTTTAGTACCAGGGCTGATGGATGACCTAAAACAAGGCATACAAGTATTGGATTTGGGCTGTGGTAGCGGTCGTGCCCTCAACACAATGGCAAAACTATTTCCGAATAGCCGATTTCGGGGCATTGATTTATCTGAATCGGCCATTACCACAGCCCGTGAAGAGAGCCAGTATCGCCCTTTATCTAATATTCAGTTTGAAGTACAAGATGCCACGTTCTTTGATGCACCTGAGCAGTATGACTTGATTACTACGTTTGATGCGATTCACGATCAGGCCCATCCCGATATTGTTCTCAAGAATATTTATCGTGCATTGCGACCCGACGGTATTTATCTGATGCAAGATATTCGAGCTACCACCAACGTAGCAGGCAATATGGATCACCCAGCAGCGCCCTTTCTTTATACCGTTTCTTGTATGCACTGTATGACGGTATCTCTGGCCCAGGGCGGCATGGGCTTAGGTGCGATGTGGGGAGAAGAAAAAGCGCTGTCTATGCTAAAAGATGCTGGCTTTACCCAAGTCACGATTAAGCAGCTAGACCATGATTTTCAAAATAACTATTACATCGTTCAGAAAGATTAAGCAGTTGTAATTAAGGAGTGAACTGGAGATGTGCACTATCTGTAATATTGTTCAACACTATCAAAAGCGACGTGTTGTAAATATTCTGTCCACAACACAAGAGCTGCCTCGAACTGTTTTGTTAAATCCGTCTTTGTCAGATATGATTCAGCCCAGGCTGGCGATCGATGACTCTCAGCTGAAGCCCACAGTGGGTGCAAAACCCACCGCACCCACCGCTAATTGAGGGCCGTTTGCTATAGGTGTAAGACTTCTCAAAGCGTAGCGAAAACTTGGTTGTGAAGCTCTAGAAATAGGGCTTTCACCAATCTCTTAACCCCTTTAGCAATTTTGATCCAATTAGCCCTCTTTTGAAACTTCAACTACATCTCTCAAATTAAAGTGGTTTTGCCACAACAGGCTTCCAAAACGAAAAACGGAGAACGAAAAACGAAGAACCAGTATTCGAGAGGGATCAAAGAACGGTACTATTGGTACCAGTTCTTATAAGGTAACCGTGGTGAGGAAACAATTTTCCTCTTTACTAAAAACGATTCCAGCTCGGTTTTCTCATTCTGCCAGCTCTGAGCCGACCGAAGAACTGGTGAATGCGCCGCCGGGGGTGCTCAACAGTGTGAACGAACAGGTGGCTCAGCTACCGACACCTCAACCCTACCAAGCCGCTATTCAGGCATCCTTAACTAAAGCATTGCAGGACTGGCAGGCAAATCCTGAGGTTGAGAATAATACGCTGGTGGTGCTAGGTCGTCCGGTGGAAGAGATTGGACCGATCCTTAAAGCCAGTGTCCATCAGGATTTACCTGACTGTGAAGTGCGTTTTTTCTTAGGGGGATATCATCGGCCACCCGATCCGCTGACGGTGCCTCAACACCTTAAGCGGGAGTTAGAGCCTGATGATGAGGTGCCCAGTGAAATTGCCACGCCGGTTACCCAGACAGATCTCGATCGCCATGTGCCCAACATCATGGTGGTGTCTAGTTTAGAGCCCTGTTTTCTGCGCTGCATTGAAGGGTGGGAGGGCATTGAATATTTGCAAACCCTGAGTGCCCAGGACACTTCTCGCTTTTGGGTATTTGGCTGTAATCACTGGTCTTGGAGCTTTTTAGAACGGGTTTGTCAGATCAGTGCCTATTTTGAACAGACGATTTCATTGCCAAAACTGTCTGGGGCAGAGCTAAAAACCTGGCTGGCTCCGTTACTTGAAACCAACTTAGAGACCCAAGCAACGGGTCCCATGGTGCAGTTTTCGGAAGCAAATGATAGCTATTGGGATAGCCTGGCCAGCACGGCAGACGGTATCGCTAGTACAGCGGCTCAGCTGTGGCTCAAGTCGTTGCAAATTAAGGCTGATGTGTTAACAGATGAAGGCGCGATCGCAAATGAAACCGCCTTAATTGAACTGTTGCCCACTAAACCAACGCTACCGGGGCTGATGACCCTGGAAGCAATGGATCGCTATTTGCTGCATTCATTATTGATTCATCGAGAAATGACGCGATCTCACCTAGCCATTAGCCTGGGCGAAGCCGAACGCAATATCCGCTCCCGATTGCAGGTGCTACGGCGCGAAGGCATTATCCGTCAGCGCGGTCGTCGGTTGATTGTCCATCCGGCCCATTATCCCAAGCTCTACAAAGAACTTGGCAATAACAACTTTTTAATTGGAAAAGCTTAGGGGGAGCCATGGTTAAGGGAGTGAAGATTGCGATCGCGACCACCATAGCGTTGCTGGCTCTGACAAGTCTTGCCACAGCTCAGGACCTCACTACATCGGCAGATGTCCTCGATATCTTTAAGCGACCCAACACATCAGAGATTCTGCAGGGCAGTTTTGCCGTGTTAGCGGCCTATGGTTTGCTATTCCTGATTCGGGTTGGCACTGACATCCTTTCAGAGCAAGTACCGCGTCGCTTCAGGCTAATTATCAAGCAGTCAGTCCCTTTTCTGAAGGGTATCGTCTTGATTGTTACCATTGCCTATTTGTTGCCCCTATTCCTAAATCTAACCGGCTCGAATCTGCTTGCCTTGACAGGCACCATTGCCGTTGCCCTAGGCTTTGCCTTTAAAGACTATGCCAGTTCCATCATTGCTGGTGTAGTCAACCTGTTTGAAGGCCCCTTTCGTATGGGCGATCGCATCCAAATTGGCGACCATTATGGCGAAGTGATTGACTATGGCCTGCGGGGTGTGCGGCTACAAACCCCTGACGACAACGCCGTTACCATTCCCCACAATGTTACCTGGACCAATCCCATTTCCAATGCCAACAGCGGTCAACTCGAAGCCCAGGTGATGACTGAGTTTTACTTTGCCCACGAAGCCAATACGGAACTGGCCGTCGAAATTTTGTACCAGGCCGCCTATAGCAGTCGCTATACCCAGCTTAAGCTGCCGGTCATGGTGGTGGTGTCAGAAGAAACCTGGGCAACCCACCTCAAGCTGAGATCCTATCCCATGGATGCACGGGATGAATATGTCTATAAGACCGATCTGATTTTGCGCATCAAAAAAGCCTGCGCCCGGCATCAGTTGCCCTATCCGAGGACGCTAGGTGAAGAAGAAATGTAGGCTCAATATGCGTTTTAAGGAGTGAGCTGAGTACGGTAGCTACATAATAGACTGGCTAATAATGCTTTTCCTCATCGTCGGGCATTATGCATAAACTCAAAGAAACCCAGATACACGGGAAGATGTCCTTGTGAAATCCCTCGGTGAGGCCGTAACCAGGAGCGTAGCAGTGACCAGACGCCCTCAATGGTATTGACATGGACCTCATCAAACTCGATGTCTCCCGAAAGAGTGACTACAGGGGCCTTATCAACAACCGCTTGACGGAGTTTATGCGTCATTTTTTGCACATCATTTTGTTCAAATTTAGCTCTTTAGCAATCTGTTGATTGGAGAGGTTAAGCCCCATTAGATATAAGCAGACAACCCAGACTCGAAGCGGCTGATGACGCCCTGAAAAGATGCTTTTCGTCAGGTCATCAAAATCTCTCTCACAGTCATGACAATGATAACGATGACGCTCAGGATATTTCTTAACCCAGGTACAGAGCTATTTCGCCATTTAGTCTATCCCTTCAGGCCACAGACCTCCCTGAATTCCATATTGAGCCTTATTTTTATTGTGTCTTGGTGCGTTCTAATAGTTGCTTGGCTTTTTACGGTCTTGCCTGAACTTGTAAACCCAGCCTGATCAGAGCAGCATTAACTGCCCGATCACTAGCTTCTTGGTTCAGGAGAATACCTTAGGTCATGCTCGTGCGCTCAAAGTGTTGAACGATTCAGGCCACTCTAAGGTGGTTGTGCTTGGCTGCAATATCTATGCCCAGGGCTACGAGCTAATGAGTTGACGAGGGACTAGAGTGCGGAGAAAGTTGAAAGATGTAGGAAATGAAGATGAGAGCAGGACAGTTGCCCCTGTCCTGACTCTCTAGGCAATCCTTCACGTACAAAAGGATTGCCTAGAGAAAACTACACTCAAGACGCCCTTGACAGTTAGGGAAGCGAACCCATTGTAGAGGTAACCCCTGGTGCATAGCCATGGTAACGCATCAGTAATGTTACGGTTGCGTGTGACATCAGTGTAATATCGGCATTGTCACGCACCCGTAACGATGCAGTCACAGGGACAGACGTCCTCCATGAAACTCATCGCAGATGAAATACTACCTGGGGGTGGGTGAATCTACCCCGCCCCTTCATTTTCAATGTCATTAAGGCTAGTCCCCGCAGGGAGCCAAAATTCCACGCCTATGTTGCGATGTCCTCGCTCTCTCACGACTGAGCCAAATGAGCGAGTTACGCCATCAACATCAGCCCAGTAACGTACAACAGTGCCCATAGGAGCCTCATTGCTAAACCGGACAATGCCATAAGCTTCGCCGGTTTCCCGATTAATCCGTTGCACCTGAAAGGTAGCTATTGGCTCAGTGGGAACCGGTGCTACAATCACCCGTTCCCCTCGTTGAGGTGGGGGAGCTGTTGGCGTTGCAGGTGCATTTGTAGTACTTCCATCCCCACACATATGACTCAGATCGATCCGTCCTTCCGCAGTCTCCATGTAGCAGGAAAGTGCCTGCCCTGAGATTGTGACCGAAGAAGCAAGGGCAATTGATAGGGGGATGATGATCTTAAGCATGGCATTAATGCGGAACTGTATTACAGTCTGCATTACTGTGCTTGTACTATGCCCGTGTTTCAGAACAAAACATTCGACTCTTTATAAGGAAAGCTGAGAACCTTCAATCTTTAAATAAGATTGGCGGGACTATTTCCGATGCCACCCATGCCGAGCGTTGCAGATCTGCCCTAACCCTCGCCCCGGATAATGCGTTGGGGGCGGCGTAGATCTGGGCATTGTTCATTCATAAGGACCAATGGCAAAAGGCAGACCCGGAGGCAACCCCAACATTACAGAATATGGGTTTAAGCAAAAATATGAGTGGTCAGAGCCATGCACAGAAAAGATGACGATTCGAATGCCGCCCAGCATGAAACAGGCAATCAAAGACGGTAGAATAAAGAACTGGCAAGAAATAGCAAGGCAAGCAATTGCTGAGGACTTAGGCTGGCTTGATAGCGAGGCCAATGAAACCCCTGCGGATAGCGACTGAAGTGACAGTTTTTAGTTTTAGCGCTTGTGGGGCTGTGACAATTAAGTCAAATTTAGTTCAATCCTGGACCCCAAGCCCTGAAAGTTATGCAAATCAGGCTTCTTAGACACAGAGCATATTACTACCATAAATCACCTCAGCGGTGACGATTCCCAAATACTGTTTAATATTTTTCCCTTGAAGTGTATCGGTAGTTGCTAAAATCATTGACTATCCCATTAGCAGCACCGTCATATTAAGACACAAACTCTGGGTAGCGTTCTGCCAGCTGAATGCAGAATTATTTGAGTCAGTGAGGAGTCTACATCAATGTCAATGGTTACTACACCCATGGGACTATCGCCCGCACCAAAATTAAGGCTAGTGGCCACCCTTGCTGGGATGCTTTGGCTTTTGCCGGTGGCGGCGAATGCGGTTGAGCCCCCTGATGTTTTGCTGGCTCAAAGTGAAGCGCTTGAGGAAACTCAGCTGACGGAGCTGTCGGATGCGGACGAGGAACGGCTGGGGGAACTGCTGCGGGTGGCCCAGCAAAATGTGGATAACGAAAACTATTCAGCTGCGATCGCAGCCTACCAAGAGGCCCTGGCCATTGATCGTAATAATGCGCGGCTTTATTCAGGTATTGGCTATCTCCAGATTCTGAAGGGGGACTATCAGCTAGCGGTAGAGAGCTATCGCCAGGCCATTGATCGCGATAGTCGCAATGTGTCATTCCGGTATGGGTTGGCCCACGGTCTTTATCAGGCAGAGCGCTATGCCGAGGCAGCAGATGCCTACCGTACGATTACGCGCATGGCTCCCAGTGAGGCCAATGCTTATTTGGGGCTGGGCAATATGTTGCTGAGGCAGAATGAGTATGATCTGGCACTCAATGCATTGGAAGAAGCTGCTCGCCTGGCACCTAATAATGCCCAGGTGTATGAGGCAATTGGTCTCCTTTACTTGCAGCAAGAACGTTTTGAGGATGCATTAGAGCCGTTGCAACGGGCGTTACGGATTGATAGTAACCGGGGTAGTATCCATGGCAACCTGGCTAAAATTTGGATTTACCAGGGTCGGGAACGTCAAGCGGAGGAATCTTTGCGACGTGCGATTTCAGCGAACCCTCGGGATTGGGAAAGTCATTATCAGCTAGCGCTGATCATGCAGGAGCGAGGTGATAATGCTGCAGCATTTATTCATTTTGAGGAAACGATTGAGGCGAACCCTAGTTTTGTGCCAGCTCAGGCAGAGTTTGGGTCGATGCTGCTAGAGCGAGAGCAGTATATTCGAGCAGTCATTTCATATCGACAAATTGTTCGTCAGTTTCCTGAGGATGCGGGTGCTCGGTATAACCTAGGTTTGGCATTATGGGGACAGGGCCGACGAGAAGCCGCTGTTGATTCTTTGCAAAAAGCTCGCCGACTGTATGAGCAACAGGAGAATGAAGCTGAAGTTGAGCGCGCAACATCTTTGCTAAATGCCTGGGGCGTTGAGTAGACGTAATCATTGCCATTAGCCAAAATCTTCCAAGATGAAATATGGGTAATAGGATTCTGGACAGGTGCCTGTAAATGTCGCAGGGCAACCACAAAGGATTGCCCCTACAGAATTGGCTATTTTCGATCAGGGCTACTGAATTTGAATTTAGCATGGGATATCCTAAACCAATCCTGTTGGCTATCTCGGTTAACCCGACCCAACAAAAATAATGGAAACCCCAGAAAACCGTCAGGCACTTCTTCAAACGGGCAAAACCACCACCGAAAAAGCCTTGCAGCTATTCGATTCTCTAGACCCCATCAATCTGGAGTTTATGATTGGTCGCTGGCAAGGCTCTGGACTGCACACCTCCCACCCTATGGATGGCATGCTAGAAGCATCCAACTGGTACGGAAAAGAATTTATCGACCCTGAGACCGTACATCCCTTGTTGTTTTTAGATGGCCAGGGAGAGATTATTAAAGTTGCCCCCCAGCCCATGGCGATGAAATGGGCTTTGAACATGCCAGGCATCAAGAGTGATTTTATGAAACCACTTCTGGGTCTATCCACCTCGTTGCTGAAAACAGAACAAAGTCAGGCTAGACTGCGCATGATGGAATACCGTGGCAAAGTCAGCGCCACGATGATTTATGACTATCTGCCTATTAATGACACCTTTAGGAAGTTAAATGATAGTACTGTGTTGGGGCTGATGGACTTTAAAGAGTCGCCTCAGCCGTTCTTTTTTATGCTTAGAAGAGACTCTGGAGAGTAAGCGATAAACTCAGAGCTTTCCTCCTTATTCAAGTGTGCCAATTAGATAGGCGTATGTCTGTTAACTCATTACTCTGTTAGCCTGCATATCATAATTATCAATGGGTGGATAGAGGGGAACTACAAGAGATTGCCCCTACAGAATTATCCATTGTTAATCGGGTTTACCGAATTGGATTTGGTATGAAAAGAATTTTCTGTGCGCTGCTGTTGCTGTTCATTCTGTTGACTGGTTTTGTACAACCAGCATCCGCAGCAAATACAGCCCCTGACTATAACGACATCTCCCTATTAAGAACCCATGTTCTTACGATAGATGACCTGGAATCAAGGGATGTGTTATCTCCTGAGGTGGGCAACGCGCAGCGACAGTTCTATGCAGACCAGGCATCAAACATTCGGGGTGAAACCATTGCCGTCAATGATCTACGCCACTGGAATCAGTTTAAAGCAATTTTCCGTATTCAAGTAATCGTCAGGGTGCTGGCCGTTATGGTGAGCGTATTAGGCACGGGGTTACTCTGCTTTGGGGTGATTAAAGAGCTTTTCCAAATTCTGTCGGGCCTTGTCTTGACCGTTGCCCTGTCAATTATAGAATTCCTGAAAAAGATACCCATTACCGCATATAAAGTTCTCTTCTGTGGAGTGGGGGCCGGTTTAATGTTTTTGCAAAAGGGACTCACCCTAAATTTTTTCGGCGCGGTCATCTTCTTTTTAAGCCTGCTCTTACTCCATAGCCAGGAGAACTGGAAAACGTTCTTTCAAGGGGTTGGAAAAGATATCAAATTTGTGTCCGGTACCTGCTGCGCGGTCTATGCCGGGGCAGCCTGGTGGAACCAGAGTATTACCCTGGGGGTGCTGGCATCCCTAGCATTTGTGGCCTACTTTGGGTTTATTTTGTTAGCGGGGCCATTGACCATCATCATCGGGTTTGACAGCACTGATAAAGCTGGTCAGGGCACCTTTGCCGCTGCCTGTTTAATCCTGTTTGGCCTGGGTCTCACCCAGCACTATTTACCCAGATCGCTGGATGTGTTTCAAACCGGTGCTTTGTTCACTGGCACATTTGTCTATTTTGTGGGGATGCTAATTCTGTCGTCTAAGTGGGTGGCGAAGGAAAAGTATTGGCTACGAAACGTTGTTACCTGTCTCAGTGGTCCCCTATTGATCGCAGTGGCCACATCTCTGGACTTAGGTGTAGTCAATGCGATCGCAGGCACCTTTTTCGTCATTTTCCTTATGGATAAATACGTGGAATTTTGCACCCTGTGGGTGAAGAACACCATCGGCTTCGGCGCAGCCCTCCTGGGTACTGGGCTCCTGAGCTTTGGCCTGATGAAGGTATTGGATATATATCCCCAATACTTTATGGTTAATCTGCCGTTTTAGCGACGCATCGTAGCAATGACAACGAGGGATTGTCCCCTACAGAATGGGCTCTTTGTAATCATATCCACCGACTTGCAAGCCTAGTTGCCTAAAGCATTCGCTCTGGGGAAACGCCGTAATTCAGTCTCCCCATCATTGAGTTAGTCTTCAGCAATAAACTGCCAGGTCTCATCTAATTTGAAATGACTCCACAGATTAAACCGCAGATTATCGGGACTCGCTTGTACAAAGCCAGTATTTCCGTTGGGGTGAACGCCAGTCCACAGACGCAGACCCTGGTCATCAATGCCATTGGCGGCAAAGCCAGGTGCCTCAATGCGTTCAATACGAAACCAGCCAATGCGTCGGGGAGTTTCTAATGTTTCTCCTGTCATCACCTGCCCTGCCACTTGCTCAAAGGCAGGACGGGAAAACCCGTAAGCTATCCTCAGCGGCCAGTTAAATACAATGATAGAAACCACCATGATGAGTGATACCGCCGCCTGTTGTCGAAAGCGCTTTTGAGACTGAAGATCAGGAATTATCCTCAGTGCCATGATCAGGATTGCTACGAACGCAGCAGCAAAAAAGCCAAGAAAACGGATCGAATGAATTTCTAGCGGTTTTAGGGATAGGAGAATAAGAAGGGTTGGTGGCAGTACTACCATACTCCAGACTAAAAATCGTTTCATGATGCGATCCAAATTGACAATGATATCGGTTACTTCATTGTGAGTGTATCGAAATCTTGTCAATCCCAACTTGTGGCGATTTTTTAACTGACTTTCTAACGGTGCACCTTATGGGCGGCCTCAACTCATCAGGCAACAATTTTCTAGTGCGCCCCATGGGCAGCAAGGCAAGAAAAATGGATGGTGAACAGGCTACCCTGGCCCATAACACTTTCAACGGTGAGGGTTCCTCGGTGGCGCGAGACAATGGCCTGGGCGATGGCTAACCCTAAGCCGGTTCCTCCTGTTTTGCGATCGCGTCCCCCATCCACTCGATAAAAACGCTCAAAAATTCGGGGCTGTTCCGTTTTTGGAATGCCCGTACCCGTATCTTTAACTGTGATAATAGCGGTGCGATCGCTAGCTGTTAAATCAACAGCAACAACCCCATAGGCAGGTGTGTGGCGAATCGCATTGTCAATTAAATTCGCCACCAATCGGTAAAGTTGAGATTCCTGACCCGATACATACAGCTCATCACTGGGCAGCTGACAAGTTAGATCCACATTGGCAGTCATTGCCAGTTCCTGGTATTCCTCCGTCAGATCGGTGATCAGATCATTGAGACAACAAGGTTTAAAGGAGGAGGCCGAAGCCGCTTGTTCCAGGCTAGTCAGCAGCAGTAGATCTGCAATCAGCTGACTCAGACGCCGTCCCTGCCGTTCGATGGTTTGTAATCTGGGGGGAATCTCCTGAAGCTGAGCTGGGGATAGGCGTAGGGTGGCCTCCACTGTGGCTAATAGGCTAGCTAGGGGCGATCTCAGTTCGTGGGCTGCATTGGCCGTGAACTGTTGCTGCTGCTGGTAAGACCGATAAATGGGCTGCATAGCTACCCCTGACAGTCCCCAACTAGAGACCACCACCAGCCCCAGGGTGAGGGGTAACCCTAACGCTAGGGTCCAGCGAATCCGTTGAGTTTCTGCATCAAAATCCGCCAGGGTGCGGCCAATTTGCAAATAGCCCCAGGAGGCATGGGTATGAACCTCATTTGAACCGGAATGGCCATGGGCAGCGCCATGCAAAACCGTCGTGAACTGATGGTAGCGAGGTCCATTCTCTACCTGGAGCGTTTGCCATGGGGCAGGATTCAGATCCTGAGGTTGCTGGGGTTGGTTGGGGGAAAAGGCCAACAGCTGGCCCCGGCGGTCGAACAGGCGTACGTAATATGTGGTGCGATCGCTCACCCCCATCGTATGGCGCTCGATCAGAGTGGGACGATCATCGCAAGGTTGATTAGCCAGGCACAGATCTGGAAAAATCTGTTGTAGCACGGTGGCCGGTGTTGCCGATGCAGGCAGCATGGGTTCCAAACTGTCGTGTAATGTCCCCGCAATGGATTCAATTTCTCGCTCCAGTGCTCCCCAGCGCGCTTGAAAGAGGGCACGATACATCACCAACCCCGACAGACTTAAAATGCCACCCATCACCAGGGCATACCACAGGGCTAACCGCAGACGACTGCGGCGAAATAACTGTTGGCTTATGCTGGTTTTCATAAAGCTAACCGCAGACGACTGCGGCGAAATAACTGTTGGCTAGTCTTCATGGAACGAACCGATAACCCTGGCCTGGCACTGTTTCAATGGGACAGTCACAATGGTGGCGGGCTAACTTGCGGCGCAGCAAGCGCATTTGGGCGGCAACAACATTGCTCACGGGTTCCTCGTCCAAATCCCACAGCTGTTGGCGAATCTTACTGCCGGAGAGAATGCGATTTGGGTTTTGCATCAGATAGGCCAGCACCTGGAATTCTTTTGTCGTTAACGGAATTGCCTGTTGGGGCTGATCCTCCAGGTCAACTTGCAGGGTGGTATTGGCATCATTCAGGGTAAATGGCCCTACCGTCAGCTGTTGGGGTCGCCACTGGGGTGAACGTCGTTGCAACGCCCGCAACCTTGCCAGCAACTCCGCCATGACAAAGGGTTTCACTAAATAATCATCGGCTCCAGCGTCCAAGCCAGCAATCCGATTTTCTGCTTGTCCCAGGGCTGTCAACATCAGGATGGGCAACGGATTTTGCTGTGCTCTGACACGTTGGCATAGCTCTAAGCCTGAGAGTTTCGGCAGTAGCCAATCGAAAATTGCCACCGTGTAATCGGTCCACTGGCTTTCTAGAAAGTTCCAGGCCTGCCCACCGTCCGTGACCCAATCCACGACGTACTTTTCGTCCATCAGCACTTGCTTAATCGCCTGACCCAGATCTTCTTCGTCTTCTACCAGCAGCACCCGCATAACACGACGGCAATCAACTACGAGCCAATACTACCGAAGTTGTGTCCATTTCACCTCGATTTCATCTGCCCTATGGCACTCTGTGGAAGCTTTTATCAGATACCGTTGGGAGGTTATATGAAATTCGTTTTGTTGTTTAGTTCACTACTGGCCTTGAGCTTCTCTATCGCTCCTCCTGGGGCACTTGCCCATGTGGGTCATGGGGATGAATTCCAGGCAACGGGCGGCGTGAACCGTGTGGAGATCAATGCTGAAACCGACCCGCTGCTCGGGATTCAGGTAGCCCCAATTGAACCTGCCACCGATGGCAGCGCCGCTGTCCTAATTCCGGTAACGGCCCTTGTGGACGATAACGGTCGGCAATTGGTGTTTGTGCAGTATGAAAGTTTCTACGAACCGGTGGATGTGGTCACTGGCCCTACCCAGGGCGAACTGATTGAAATCACCGCAGGTCTATCAGTGGGTGAGCAACTGGTCATCCAGGGCAGTCTGTCGCTCTATGCCGAATCACGCAAAACCCAGGCCGCCACTGGCTTAGAAACCGATGGGGCTTCTCCAACCGCCGTCGCCCAAACCATTGAAACTCTTGAAACTTCAGAGCCACCTGTTGCTCAGGTTAGTGCCGACCAGTCCGGTGGTCTGCCGCTAAAAGCGTTGGCCACAGGCGGAGTCATTTTTGTGGGAAGTGCGATCGCACTGCTAGTCAGCAGTCGCAACAAGAAAAAAGAACTCCTCTAATCAGGCAGACGCCCTCAGATCACTATGTTGAACTCGATTCTGGATCGAATCCTAAAAAACTCCATTGCCCAACGATGGCTCATCGTAATGTTGGCCATTATCGTCACCCTTTGGGGAGCGTTTAGCATCACCCAGATGCCGCTGGATGTCTTTCCCCCCTTTGCCCCACCGCAGGTGGATATTCAAACGGAAGCCATTGGGTTAGCCCCCGAGGAAGTAGAAACCCAGATTACGGTGCCTATGGAAAGTGCCGTAAATGGTCTGCCAGGGGTGACCACCGTGAGATCGTCTTCCAAGGTAGGTCTGTCTATGGTGCAGGTGATATTTGAGCAAAACGCTGACATCTACAGAGCCCGTCAGGCCGTTACAGAACGCCTGCAACAGGTGGCCAACCAGCTCCCCGAGGGAACCCATCCCCCTGAGATTTCTCCCCTCGTTTCTCCCTTGGGCACTATTCTGCAGTATGCCTTTACCGTAGAAGACACCGGGCAAACCTCACTGATGGAGCTACGCCGTTTGGTAGAGGTCACCCTCAGCAACCAGATTCTCTCAGTACCCGGTGTTTCTCAGGTAACCGTTTACGGCGGTGAAGAGCGTCAGCAGCAGGTCTTAGTTGACCCAGAACAGCTGCGGGCGCTCAATCTCTCCCTCAACGATGTGACCAAGGCGGCCCAGGCTGCCAATGCCAATGCGCCGGGCGGTTTTCTGATTGGCGGTGGCCAGGAACTGCTGGTGCGCGGTATCGGTCAGGTGCAGTCCATTGCCGATTTGCAACAGTCTGTGGTGAAGGTTCAGGACGGTGAACCAATTCTGTTGCGGGATGTGGCCCAGGTGCAAACCGGGGCAGCCCTCAAGCGCGGCGATGCTAGCTTTAACGGCCAGCCCGCAGTGGTGTTGATGATCAACAAACAGCCGGATGTGGACACACCCACAGTCACTAAGGCTGTGGAAGCTGTCATGGCGTCTTTGCAGCCCACTTTTCCCACGGATGTGCAGGTGGTGCGTACCTTCCGTCAGTCCAACTTTATTGACTCTGCCATTCGCAATGTCAGCGGCTCCCTGGTGCAGGGCATCATCATTGTCTCGGTGATTATGCTGCTGTTTTTAATGAACTGGCGTACGGCGATTATCACCCTGAGTGCTATTCCCCTATCCTTGCTCATTGGTTTGTTGTTTATGAAGACCTTTGGCCTGGGCATCAACACCATGACCCTGGGGGGACTGGTGGTAGCCATTGGTTCCGTGGTGGATGACGCCATTGTGGATATGGAGAACTGCTATCGCGGTCTACGGCGCAACCAGGCCGAGGGCGGTCCTAAATCTCCTTTTCAGGTGGTTTACGAAACCTCGGTACAGGTGCGGCTGGCGGTGATTTTCTCCACGGTGATCATTGTGGTGGTGTTTGCTCCCATTTTTAGCCTGACGGGTGTGGAAGGGCGTATCTTTGCTCCCATGGGCTTGGCCTATCTGTTCTCCATTGCGGCCTCCACACTGGTGGCCATGACCCTTTCTCCAGCACTCTGTGCGATTCTCCTGGCAAATCAGCCCCTGCCCCAGGAGGGGACTTGGGTATCGCGCTGGGTGGAGCGGCTGTACCGCCCGTTGTTAAATCTCTCCATCAGAGCACCCCAGCTGATTTTGGCAGGGGCATTGGCGGCACTGGTGGCAACGGTGACTGTGGTGCCCTCCCTGGGGAGAGTGTTCTTACCCGAGTTTCAAGAGAAATCTCTTGTGAACTCCATGGTGTTGTTTCCCGGTATCTCACTGGATATTACCCATGGTGCAGGCAATGCCTTAGCGACGTCTCTCCAGGACAACCCTTTATATGAATGGGTGCAGGTACGGGCGGGACGGGCACCGGGGGATGCAGATGGTGCCGGGGTGAACATGGCCCATGTGGATATTGAACTGAGTGATCTGGCCCTGAGCGATCGAGACGCCAGCGTGCAAGAACTACGGGAGACGTTTCTTAAGCTGCCTGGTGTGGCACCGAATATTGGCGGGTTTATCTCCCACCGGATGGATGAGGTGCTGTCTGGGGTGAGGAGTGCGATCGCAATCAAAATCTTTGGCTCTGACCTGGCAGAATTACGCAGTATCGGTGAACAGGTGCGCGATGTAATCGAACCTATTGCAGGTGTAGTCGACTTGCAGCTAGAACCTCAGCTCCCCATTCGCCAGGTACACATTCAGTACAACCGCGAAGCCGCCGCCACCTACGGCCTCAATATGGCCGCCATCTCAGAGCTGGTGGAAACAGCCCTAAACGGGCGTATAGTCTCCCAAATACCTGAAAACCAACAACTGATTGACATTATCGTCGGTCTTCAAGACTCTGCTCGCAATAGCCTGGACGCGATTCGAGCAATCCCCCTCTCCACACCCACTGGAGAGAGCATTCCGCTGGAGACCGTAGCCACCGTAGACTACGGTATGGGGGCGAATGTGGTGAATCGAGAAGATGTATCTCGACTGATTGTGGTATCAGCCAATGTAGCCGAGCGAGATTTAGGTAGCGTTGTCGGCGATATTCAGACCCAGATTCGCCAAAATGTGACTCTGCCCAATGGCTACTTTATCCAGTATGGCGGTCAGTTTGAATCTGAGCAGCGGGCTACCAACAGTTTGCTGGTGTATAGCCTCCTGGCGGCCATTGCCATTGCCGTACTGATGTTTTTCTCAGTCAAATCTCTACCGGCCACTGTGGCTATTATGGTCAATCTGCCCTTAGCGCTGGTGGGTGGCATTGTTTCCATTCTGTTGACGGGGGGTGTTATGTCCGTTGCCTCACTGATCGGTTTTATTACCCTGTTTGGTGTGGCCGTACGCAACGGATTGTTGCTGGTGGATAACTACAACAGAAAATTTGCCCAGGGAATGCATTCCAAAGATGTGATTGCCCAGGGGGCTTTAGAGCGAGTCAATGCCATTTTGATGACGGCCCTCACCTCTGCCCTGGGAATGCTGCCCCTGGCCCTGGCAAGCGGAGCCGGGAACGAAATTCTACAGCCGCTAGCCATTGTTGTGTTGGGTGGTTTGTTTACATCTACGGCCCTTACACTACTGGTGCTTCCCGCCCTCTATGCCCAGTTTGGTCGATGGTTAGTCCCTGGTCTTAAACAGATTAAAGAGACTTAAGTTGAGGAGACTTAAACTGCGAGAAGGTTGAGAATCTGTTGTGCTTTGCAAATATGTCCCTGCTCAAACAGGGCGTCAGCCAGGGCATGGTATGTATCGGCAACCTTCTCTGTATAGGCCCGGAGCAAGGTTCTGTCCGTGAAATCTTGACGGATCTCTTCTTGTACCTTCACTGCTTGCCCATAGAAGAGAATGGTCAGTTCCGGTTGTTCTTGAGACTTAAACAAGAATCCTAAATTTCTCAATGTGTTTTCTTCCCCTCGCCGGTCGCCAATCTCGCGAGCGATCGCAAGTCGTTGCTGATAACATTCTACGGCCTCTTCATAGTGTCCCAGGTTGCGATACCCTACGCCCAAGTTCCCCAGAGCATTGCCTTCCCCCTGTCGGTCACCCAGCTCAACCGTAATTACCAGCTGTTGTCCATAGAGGTCGATGGCCTGCCCATAATCCCCCAGTTTTAGATAGGCATTGCCCAGATTTCCGAGGGTATCGCTTTCTCCATGGCGATCGGTAATTTCACGGGCGATCGCAAGTCGTTTATAATAAACTTCAATGGCCCGTTCATAGTGTCCGAGGGCAAAATAAGCATTGCCCAAATTTCCCAGTGCTTTACCATGCTCCACCTGGTCCCCAAGTTCACAAACAATGGCCAGCCGCTGCCTATACAGTTGAATCGCCCGCTGCTGCTGCCCCAAGCCAAAGTAAACACTGCCCAAATTGCCGAGGACTCTTCCTGCTCGCTTTTGATCGCCAATGTCACGCACAATGGCTAAACTCTTTTCGTAGCAATCAATCGCCCGCTCATACTGCCCCAAACTGTTATACACCAGACCCAGATTTCCCAGCACTCTACCTTCACCGGGTCGATCTCCAAGTTCGCTGGAAATATTGAGTGCCAACTGCCAGGTTTTAAGGGCCGTCCCCAATAGACTTGCCTGATACTGTTCAAGGCCTTGCTGCATTAGCTCGTCTACTTTTAGCCGAACAGCAGCACGGTAGTTGACTGTTTTCTTTGCTTTCCCATCCTGGGTTGCCTGGGCTAAGGTATCAAATGCAATGGCTGGCAGTACCGTTGCGGAGATAGTTTTGAGGATAGGTAAACCCATGGGTAAGTCTCAAAAAGGACTGTCTAGTAATTACATGAGACTGGTTTAATATTCCGAACCCATGGCCGTAGCTGTTACTAATCAAAACAAAACTATGACTAATAAGAGCCCTTGTTGTTTTTCTTGTAAAGGTGCTTGAAAATTTCAGGGGTGATGTGGCAAGACATTTGCTCATTATCAAGCCTTGAGAGAATTTAAGCTAAAAATTACTGGCTAGGGTAGTTCTACTAAGCCAGCAGTGGTTAACTTTTCTCTTGAGAATTTGTTTTCTTCACTTGGGTCACACGCCAGCTCAGCTTTAGGTTCATCCAGAAATTCCAGGCGGTAACGACTGCGATCGCAATCAAGTTTGCTAAATATCGATATTGCTGCCCAAAGATGACGTTAAAGATCAGGTTCAGCAGCAGCACGTTTAGCACCAACCCCGACAGGCAGACCACATTAAATTTAAGGAATCGTTTGAGCCGGGCTCCCCAACCCTGTTGCGATCGCGAAATGTCTGCAAAGGTCCAGGCATCATTCCACAAAAAGTTATTTAAAATCGCCACTTCTCCCGCCACAATTTTGCTGCGGGTTAACCCCCAGGCCAGGGTGCTTGGGTCACTCAGCAAATAGAGCACCGCCATATCCACAAACACGCCGCTCAGCCCCACCAGGCCAAACCGCAAAAATCGACCGATGGGAAATTTCTGACGGATGCGGGCAATGCGACCCTGAGATCGCAACCGTACCAAATGGCCCAAATACTCCACATACTGTTTCCAGGTGACTTTGCTTTCTCCTGCCTTACGCTCTTGGAAAACATAGCCCACCTCGGCAATGTCGCCCACATGGCCGCGACCAATCACCTCCAGCAGGATTTTGTAGCCCAGGGGGTTGAGGGTATGGCCAGCAATGGCGCTGCGACGCACCATAAAATAACCGCTCATGGGGTCGCTCACCCGACCGACAACCCTGGGTAAAATCAACAGCCCCAACATCTGCGCCCCGCGCGACAAAAAACGCCGCAACGGGCTCCAGTCACTGACGCCACCCCCTTCAATATGACGGCTGGCCACGGATAGATCAGCCCCATCTTGCACATGGTTCACCATGTGCTTCAGGGTCTCAGGCGGGTGCTGTAGATCCGCATCGATGACGCCTAAAATTTCTCCCTGCGCCACCTGCCAGCCTCGGATTACCGCTGACGATAACCCTCGTTCTTCCTGCCGCCGCATCACCCGTAGCTGGGGATAGTGAGATGTGAGCTTTTGGGCCACTTCCCAAGTTTTATCGGGGCTGTCATCGTCCACTACAATCAGCTCGTACTGGTCTGGCAACAGATTGTCCAGTAGCGCCACCAGGTGCGCCACCAGCTTGCCGACATTCTTGCTTTCGTTATAGGTGGGAATAACCAGAGAAAAGGGTAGATTCGCAGGGGTAGATGCGATCCTTAGCGGCCCTTGGGGAGGCTTAACCAGCTCAGAGATATAAGTCATCGATAAATATCTACAGGAGATATAGCTGTTGCTGATTTAGAGGATGAATTGCTCCGTAAAACTTGCTAAAAGCCTAAATTTGACAGATGGAATCATCGTTCGGATCAGCAGCACCGGGATATAAATTACCGTTCAGGTCCATTGCATGCAACTCACCTGTATGGGTTAGTTGATAGTACTTTAACTATTGTTTTAGACTACGGTTTCGTTAATATTTAGGTTACTGCTTAGTCTGTATAAGTCCGCGATAGAACGGATATTTACCAAAGGTACCCAATGACTTAAAGGATATACTCATTGCGGTGTCATGATCATTATCCCCTCTGAATAATACGGAGGTTAGGGTCCCTTTGCCAGTGGCAGCACAGGGGACGTCAGCATAGCAAATATATAGAAATGACGACTCGCCCTGGTTGACGAGTTCTGACGCTAACTGCTCAATGGCCTCATCGGTTTCGGTGCGAAAAAAAGTCTTCAATCGCGCACTGGGCCAGAGTTGTTGGGCAATCTGCTGCTGTGCCATGGCAACCCAGGGTTCGTTATAGGTGGCTAAGGCGGCAATGGCAGGGGCCACAGGCCCATGGTTACTGGGCAGAGAAATAGAGTTTGTTTGAGGATCGACGTAGGTATTCAGACCGCCATTCACCAGATTGGCATGGGTTCCCACCGTTAGCATCAATGCTACAGCGGCCATAGCACCCCAGCGTTTCGGGCTATCTGGCCACAGTTGATCGAGCCCAGCGGCCACTATCAAACCGGTGAGCGGTACCAAGATTAGATACAGTCTAGGCCCCCACTGTGGATCGTCGACTCCAGATGGGGCAATCAGGGGAACTGCGATCGCAAACGTCACCCCTATCACTAGCAGCACCATGCTGGCAGCACGTGTTCGTCCCTGCATGATCCAGGGCAGTCCCAACGCCAGGAGCACCGCCGGGAAATAACGCACCAGGGAAACTACCATGAACCCATAATTACGCCCAATCTGAGCGAACCTTTGCCCAAGGGATAAGGGGGCGTGCCAAACATAGATGCCCAAGGGATGGCCATAAATAACGCTGTTAACGCCAAGTAGGCCCAATACTGTTAGCGCCATCGCCCCGGTAAAGGCAATCACTAAGCCCAGGGTTAATCCCTGGGGCACAATCACCCATAATCGTTTGGGTAGTCGAGATGCATGGCTGGCCACTGTCATGGCTGCCAAGATGATGACCATACACAAAAACTCTGGTCGTAACCATACCGACAGTCCGATACAGGCACCATTCACTAGGGCCTCATTGATGCTGATGCGATCGTTTGCCCCCTGGGGTAAAGCATGTAACAAAAGCCCGGACAGCCCCCAAAAGGCCAGTGCTACTGCCAGGGTATGCTCCCAGTACATGGCTCCATACAGGGTCAGAGGCGATGCCAAAATCATTAGCCCCAAGCTGAGGGCGATGAATCGTGAGCGGATTTGCCATACCCGACACAGCTGCCAGAACCGGAGCCAAATGATCCACAGGGAAACCAGTGGCACCACATAAAAACCGTAGTAGCCCATCAGCGCATAAAATGGAGCGGTAATCGCTGGAAAGGCAAACGGAAAGGTAATAAAGTAATTGCCCTGTTGTTCATAGGCATAGGGCGGTGCAAAGGGATACAATCCCTGTCGCCAGAGGGTTAACACCCAGGTTGGTTGGGGAATCTCTAAGGAGGCCTGCCATGTGCCAGTGCTAAACTGTTGGGCCAGGAGGGCTTTTAAACCCGCATCGCTGCTGAAAAATACTCCATCGCGGTTGTGTACCTGCAGGCCTAGACTTAACCCTATTCCTAATATCAATATGAGTCCAGGTAAAATCCAGGACAACCACTTCCTTGATTTGAGCATTACATAGTTAGATTTTTAAGCTTAGTATTTATCTGTATTCTTACGGACTTGCCAGAACAATTGGTCCATAAGCTTGCTAACTTCCACAGAACTTTATGCTTTGCTCAGTACAGACGGTCTAATACTTGCAACAAGCTTTAAAATGGCCATGGTTTTTGCAAAGCTTTCCTAAACGATCGATCTAATGGGTTGCTCTTGGCTGCCAACTAACTTGTTACCGAAGGCTCAGCTAAAAGTTGTTGTGCTTGCCAGAAATAGGCTGACATCTAGGCTGACATCATTGCCAACAAGAGTCTAACCACGACCAGCATTGGCGTAGAAAATCTAGATAGAACAAGTAGGAGTACAATTAAGAGCACAAGCACTTGCAGTCGTAGGAGTGATGGGCAGACATACTATTAGCAGCCCCCCGTCAGCTTGCGCATGGACGGGGGGCTGCCTCAGATTAAAGCTTACCCATATCAGGCAAACTTGTTTGAATCATGATCTTGGTTAGATCGCGTATTTTCTAAATCGCATCTAAACGGCACTCAACGCGGGAGCTTGCATAGAATCGATCAAAATCTGCGCAATCTCAGGACGAGTGAACTCAGCAGGTGGCTTCTTTCCGTCTCTTAGCATGGCGCGAACCTTGGTGCCAGATAGGTGAATGCGATCTTCCTTAGCGCTGGGGCTGGTCTTAGCCGTCGCCATACCGCCAGTCAGTTTGCAGTAGAAGGCATGCTCAAACTTAACGGGCTGAATTTTCAATTCATCTGCATTGAACTCGCGGAACAACGTCTGCGCGTCGTAGGTCCCATAATAGTCACCGACACCAGCGTGATCACGACCAACAATGAAGTGAGTGCAACCATAGTTCTGACGTGCGATCGCATGCATAATTGCCTCACGAGGACCGGCATAGCGCATGGCTGCGGGGAAAACACCCAACAAGGTGCGATCCTTAGGATAGTAAAGGCTCATGATAGTCTCATAGCACTTCACTCGAACATCTGCTGGGATATCGTCAGACTTAGTCATACCCACCAGTGGGTTAATAAAGAGGCCATCAACAGTCTCAAGGGCTGTTTTAGTGATGTACTCATGGGCCCGGTGGATAGGATTACGGGTTTGGAAGGCCACAACAGTATTCCACTCGCGGTTAGCAAATTCCAGGCGAGTCTGCACAGGGCTAAGACGATACTCCAAGAAGTTGTCGTAAGGAATATCATTAACCAGTGAGATGGGACCCCCTAAATACACAGGCCCCTCAGCCTTCATGGCCTTCACACCGGGGTGAGCATCCTCAGTGGTAAGATAAACATTCTGGGCTTCGTGGTCTTGGTCAGGGGTGAACTTACTCTTAACTGTCATGACTGCCAGAATCTCGCCATTGGGATGAGCTAGGGCTATCTGGCTATCTAGGCGGCACTTTTCAGCGTCTGATTCAGGAATTTGTAGCGTTACAGGAATGGACCATGCTAGTCCATTGCTGAGACGCATATCTTTAACAATTGAATTATAGTCAGCTTCATTTACAAATCCTTCTAGGGGACTGTAGATACCGGTTGCAATACACTGCAAATCAGCAATGTTGCGCTTAGAAAGCGTAATACGTGGTAGCGCATGCGCCTGTTCAAAAGTATCCTGACGCTCATGGCCTTCCAAAGAGCGATTGATTAGCTGTTTACCATGGGGCTCAATTAAACCTGCAGACATAGTTCATCTCCTTTGCGTCTTTATTCTTAACCCAGAATACATTCAACAATAAAAATCGAAAAAACAAGCCTCGGACATACGCCTGTGATTGTTCTTCTCTTCTCCAATTAAGCAGTTTTTTGCAGTTTATTCCAGTGAGAAATCGATGGGGGATGGCCACAAAGCATACTGTGAACATTGGCTAGTCTTTGTTTGAGCAAAACAAAACAACTAGCTAAAAACATTCTCAGCAAACTACATGTGCAAGAGACAACCCTCACATCAGTTAGCCAAAATTATCTGAATAGAAGCACACCCCTACGACACCAACCCCTGAGAATGGTTAGCTTTAAACGTCATGAAATGATAGTAAACAAGCCTACATTTACAAATACTTTATGCCTTTGTCTATGCCTTTTCATACTTCCTTTTGTCTAGATCTATATATTCAACATAATTATTTCCTTCTGGCTGTAGATTATCTTCTAGCCATATAAATTGCTGTCTTTAGTTATACACATCGTTTAATCATAGATGTCATTGACCTTTACTCGCTTGAAGCCAGTATCGGCCTTTAGAGCTTAAAAAAAGCTCAAGTGAGATGCCCTTTTATCAAACAGTAGATGCCTGGCAGCTACTTACTTTTTGGGTAAGCGATCGCAACTAGAACATCATTCACTACAGTCTATACAGCGCAATTTTTAATAGCTCTATGCGGCATTTAGTGACCACTTCACTCCTATGTGGGTGCTATCGTTGCCAAGCATCATGGCTGTCAAAGCCCTTTCCATATTTTCTAACTATGGTCCCTGCACAAACTCTAACGTAGCCTAAACAATAATACTTGTTTAACTCAATCATTAAAAAACTGCCAACAGTTCCATGGAATGAATGTTTTTATTCGATCAGAATTAATTGTTGATGTCGTTTTCTGTATTTCTTCCAGAGTATAAAAAGTAGCGTTGACTCATCAGTAAAAATGCTTTGATAGTTTGTATCGAATACAACATGAATCCTGAACGTATTGATGCTACAGGAGCTTGATAAACAAACAATGTTTTCTAGAAATGTCGAGTCATGGGGCAACTCTGATAAGAGCAGATTGTCAGCAGGGAGAAATCCTTGGTATTCCTGGACTATGTTCTTTCTACCCAGATGAATAGGGCAACCAACTTCGAAAAAAAATCAAAGTTAACAAAAATCAAATAAAGCTGGTATTATTACTGACAACGTTTATTTTTAAGATAGTCTAAAGTCCTATAAAAGCTTCATGTTCTTTAGGCCAAATGGCTGATGGAATAAGTTTTGAGACTATTATGGGCTTAAGTACAGGTTCTTCCTTCTGGAGGAGTATGCTGCTTTTTGTGGTGTGAAACGTTGGGAGTGTAAATATACAAAAATGTGTTGAGCATATTGAAAAACCATATGGTTGTTAATCTTTCTCATTGAAATCTTACTTAGGTGTTTTTGAGAGATTGTTGACCTTTTCACACCTTTTTCTAGTGCTTGGCTAAGGGTTTCTATACTATCTGATAGCCGTCTAGAAAGTGGTTTTAATTTTGACAATTAGCCTATGCTTGTAGGCTATTTCGATTTGTTAGCGTTTGTGTTGCAAAGGCGGCTGGTGTTCTGTTTCGAGTATGAACAAGCTGCTTTTGCTGTTGACTAGTTGTTTTTAGCAAGTTTCTTAAGTAGTTGTTGTCTGTGCTGGCAATACTCCCACGATTATCACGATTATCACGGTTTTTCTGGGATGGCAGGTTGTTTTTGTCAATTTTGCTGCATTTATAAATGCGTCACCTTGCTATAAGTAAGGTTCTCAAGGGTGTCTTGGTGTTTTGATCGACTGCTCTTCAAGATGGTTTTTGCATGCAGAGTGAGTCTCTGCATGCCGATTAAGTTGTTGTGCATACGCTATTTTAACAACGAACAGTTGTTGACACTTAATGAGCGCATTGATGGGTTGCTAACCGGCTTCAGCTGTAGTACGCTATGGCGTACAGCCTGCTAAGCTGCTGGATTGTTGCAAAGATCTATATTCTCTTAAGTCAGTTTTTTAAGTCAGTTTTTTGCGGAGTAAAACAGGGCTATGTCTATATTAATGATTGGTACTCAGCGTTCTGGTTCAAACTTAATGCGATTAATGTTGAACCAGATACCTATGATTGAGGCACCTCATCCACCACATATTTTGCAGAGATTAATGCCTCTAATGTCTGCTTATGAGGATCTCTCGGATGCATCTACATTTGCTCAGCTAGTTGATGATGTTTGTCGGCTGATTGAACTTAATCCGGTCCCTTGGGAAGGTGTTGTTTTAGATCGGCAAGACATCACCAACCGTTGCACTCAAAATACTCTAGTTGCTGTATTTTCTGCTGTTTACGATGTTCTAGCAGAAACCCGGGGGGCAGAAACCTGGTGTTGCAAGAGTTTGGCTAATGTTCACTATGTGCCCGAGATTAATGAGTATCTTCCTAAGGCAAAGTATCTTTACCTATATAGGGATGGTAGAGATGTAGCGGTCTCCTTTAAGAAGGCTGTTATTGGGCAAAAGCACTTCTATCATATTGCACAGGATTGGGCAAAAGCTCAGCGTGCAGCCCTAAAGATGCGTGAGAAGTTTGATGAAAATCAGTTCTTTAGCATCAGCTATGAGTCTCTAACCGGGTCTCCTGAGGAAAGTCTCAAGGCCCTGTGTAAGTTTCTAGAGGTGGAATATAGCCCTTCAATGATGAGTTTTCATGAGTCCAGTGAAGCTAAAAATACGGCTTCATCCAGCTCTCTCTGGAACAATGTGACCAAGCCCATCATGAATCAGAATACCAAAAAGTTCTTAACGCAGGCATCTGAAGAGGATGTGAAAATCTTTGAATTGGTGGCTGGTGATGTTCTAGATGCCCTGGGCTATGAGCGTACTCAAACATCCCCAAACGATGTGGCTACCTTCAGTGCTGAGGAGATTGCTCAGTTTGATGCTGAGAATCAGCGTCTGAAGGCTGAGAGAAAAGAGACTATGGATGCAGAAGATCTGGGTCGCCGTGAGCGTCAGGCGGCATTGCTTCAAGCAATTAAGGATCGTCGTCCGCTGACCACTGTCTCGTAATGATTTTCCGAGTGTAACAACAATGGTGGGTTGGGAGCATCCCGATCCATCATGTTGAGTTAGTAAATAGCACATCTTATCTGCACTACCCATGACTAAGAACACTATGGCCACTCAGCCCGAGGGGCCGAGTGCATCTGCAAATGAACGGGAAGCTGTTAGCTTTAGCTACCTGTTTTGGACATTTCTCAAGATCGGCAGCACCGCCTTTGGCGGATTTATGTCTTTGATCTCTGTGGTAGAAAGCTTTGTGGTACAGCGACGTAAGCTGATGACCCATGAAGATATGCTGGATGGTATTTCCCTTGCAGCCGTTTTACCTGGGCCAATGGCCGCCAATGTGATTGCCTATGTGGGCTATCGAATTCGTGGGAATTTAGGTGCCCTGGTTACCAGCGTTAGTTCGCTGTTGCCCTCCTACCTGATACTGGTTATCTTTTCTATCTACGCTAAGCGATTCGAGTCTATCCCAGCGGTAGAGAAGGCTTTTATGGCTTTTATCCCAGCTATGGTGGCCATTATCTTGGCTGCGGCCTGGCGTATGGGTAAGAAAACAATAAAGTCGATTCGCAACTGGCGAGCGATTTTAATTGCGGTTATATCTGCCCTGTTTTTGAAGTTTGTGGGTGGCTTCTATACAACATTATTGATTGTGGCCATCTCTGGTATTGTCGGTTACTTCTGGTATTTCAATGAGGTGAAGCGACAGGCAGCCCTGGATGAAAACCCAGCACCAGTGGCTGAGTCCAAGGTTTCGAAAGGCGATATTATTGCCTCATTTGTATTTCTGAGCTTCTTTTTGGTGCTATATATCGTGCCGTTGCCATTTATCAGTGATGATAGTCTGGCTCGCTTATTTATCACCTTTTCTGGCATGAGTCTGCTGTTGTTTGGCAGTGGCTATGTGTTTATTCCTATGATCCAGGAGTTGGTGGTCAACACCTATGGCTGGATTACTCAACCAGAATTTACAAATGCGATCGCACTGGGTCAGCTGACACCGGGACCGATTTTGATTAGTGCCGCTGCCATTGGCTATTCAGTCAAAGGTATTTTGGGTTCCCTGGTGGCAACAGTGGGTATCTTTTTCCCACCAGCGATGTTGATGTTAACCTGCTCGCACTTACTTCAGCGTATTAAACAGTCATTGGCTATCCAGGCAGCCCTCAAAGGAATTCGCCCTGCGGTAGTTGGACTGATTTTTGTAGCTGGTATATCATTTGCCCAGCCTATGTTAGAGCTTGGTCAACCCATGGTCGCTTACTTGGTTACAGCCGTTATCTTTGGGGGATCCATGGCTGCGCTACTCAAGTGGAAAATTGAGGTAGCCCTGATCATTCCCATTGCAGGTGCCATCGGCATACTGCTTTATCCGTAGTTTGTTGCTCAGCGAGAGTCTAAATCTCGCTGAGCAACCGCCAGGTTAGGGCATCAACAACTCCAGTGGTGGGTAAACCTTGATCCGCTTGAAAGCGCTTGACCGCTTGATGCATTTCATGGTCAAATTGACCATGAATAACGCCAGTGTAGTATAAATCAATTGAGAGCAATTCTTGCACCGATTCAACTGCACTGCCATGGCACCCCTGTCGCAACGTTGGCATATTGACTGGGGCATTTGTGTAGAGAGCTTGCCAGGTGAGAAATCCAACAATTCCATCCGGTTTTAGAAACATGCGAGATTGAAAGGTTTTGACAGCAATCTCGGTTTCATAGTCAAAAATGCCTGTGATAGAAATTGGTCCTACTTTTTGACTGAGAAGCTGTTGTAATTTGATTACTTTTTGGTGACTAGAACCGAGCTTTAATAATGCTTTTGGTGTTGAGGAAATCATAAATCACCTTGATAGTAGGGTAATTAGAGTAGATTGAAGTAGATGTCTTCTGAAACAGTAAAAACATCTAGACTTAACTTGTATTCGGAAATTTGAGATATAAAGACACAAAAATATTTGCATCTTTATGACTTAGTCAGCCTCAATTTGCATGTTAAAAAGCTCGTATTGTAATGATTGATTAAGAGTTTTCCAGGCCAGAGTATTACTTGTAGTCTATGATACATATTTTCATCAGTATCTGACTTCTTAAGTATCTCGTGCTATGGGTCACACAGGCCCATTAAAGCACTTGATTTAATTAAAAACTCAAGAATTTGGGCTCTGCTGATTGAGAGCTATGGATTTTGACTATAATTGGAACTTTCTAGGGGTATCCGTTTAATCTGGGACACCCTGGATAGGTAGGGAGTTAGGAGCCAGCATCCAGCGCTTTCCTGCCTCCTGGATGCTGGCTTTTTTTGTCACCGAAATTTCCCGCGCTACTTAAGAACCAAAATTAATTAGGTTCCACTATTGGATGTACAGACGTTTGGGGTCACCATTTAAGTGGTTGGTGGCAGCAAAGGTTGAGTATGTAGCAGCTGATCTGGATTTAAAAGAAACAGAATTGGCTGGTTGTCGGCTTGGATAATCAGCCCACTAATGCACTGCATATTGACTTTAACTGCGTAGTTGGCAGGTAGGGGGACAATTTCTGACTCAGCAAACCGACGTACGGTCGGAGAAGATGTGACGGGTAATCCGATAATGTCTCCATGGCGGTTACGGATAATCAGCAGATAACCATCTTCAGGTTTTCGTTGTGATGGTTCTGTGGCTTCTGGTGGTTCTGTGGCTGAATCTGCTGCTGGAAAACTGGTTGAGTTTGGTCGATGGCCAAAAATCTGCTGAGCAATGTCTAGAATGAGTAGTTCTTTGCCTTCGTAGACAGTTAACCCTGCGCCTGAATTAGGGTAATTCCCTTGGGTATCGCTTTTGGGTATAACTTTCTTGACGGTGAAAATGGGTAGGGCAAACCATTCGCATTGAATTTGGAAAACAATGACCTGTTGAGTTGTTTCGCCTTTATGGGATCTCAGACGTCGAGATTTGAGGGGAGAGGGAATCGGCATGGGATTGATTACACTGCGCTAAGGGGTTGTTGTTCAAGTACCTGCTCAATCATTTGCAGAAGCTCATGATCCTGATAGGGCTTGGTGATATAGGCGGTTGCGCCCAGACGCATGGCTAGTTGACGGTGTTTTTCACTGCCACGCGAAGTGAGCATGATGATGGGTAGGTCCTTCAGCTTAGAATCGGATTTAATCTCTGCCAATACACCATATCCATCTAGTCGTGGCATTTCAATGTCACAGACAATGGCATCCACAGCAAGTCCGCCAAGCAATTGGTCTACGGCATCTTGACCATCTTTGCCTTGCTCTACGCTATAGCCCGCTTGCTCTAAAGTTGTTCTCAATAGTTGACGCATATTGATGGAGTCATCAACAACCAGAACGCTGGTTTGTTGCGCTTGGGGCAAGGCCAAGGGACGTGGTGGCTCAGGTTCTTCGCTGGATTGTAAAAGTTGTTGCCAGGGTTGGGAGCCTCTTGGGGAGATGGTATCATCATTATCATTATCAATCCATTCCAGCAGCTTGGCTGCATCCGCCAAGGGCACCACATTACCGTCTTCCAAAATGGTGCAACCATTAAAGCCTGGTGGCAAGCTAATAACGTTTTCAACCTGGCGAATAACGACTTCTCGCTCTCCCCAGAAACGGTCAATATAAATACCGCTGAGGCGTTCTCCTCGATTAATGATTAGGATGGATGGCTCATTAATAATGGGTGTGCTTTCAGTTGTTGTGGGCCGTAATGGGCAGCGAAAATCTAACCATTGGTCTAGCTGAATTAGAGGCACAGTCAACCCTTCCCAGTTAATCACCTTTTGCTCTGGAGAATCGAAGACCTGCACGGTATTGAGGCGAATCATTTCCTCAATACCGTCGGTGGGAAATGCCAGTCGCATGCCGCCACTTTCCACCAGTAGAACCCTTAGGATTGATAGGGTGAAGGGGACGCTAATGGTAAATGTGGTGCCAAGACCAGGTTGAGTATCAACTTTGACCTCACTTCGAATCTCTTCGAGGTTAGTGCGTACCACATCCATGCCAATGCCTCGGCCTGAGAGGTTGGTGACCTGGGCCGCTGTACTAAATCCAGGCTCAAAAATCATACCCAGCAGGTCGCCTTGGCTCATGCTATCAAGTATTTCATCCGTGAGGCCCATTTGATAGGCACGACTGCGAATTTTAGTGAGGTTAATGCCTGCACCATCATCACTGATGGAGATCAGTGTTTGGTTACCTCGGTGAGCGGCTCGAATTTCAATGGTTCCTTGGGGTGGTTTTCCTTGCATTTGCCGGGTCTCGGCGTCTTCGATGCCATGGTCAAATGCATTGCGTAGCAAGTGCATGAGGGGATCGCGCAGGTGTACTGCGACAAAGCGATCAATCAGGGTGGCTCCGCCGGTGATCTTCAGCTCGACTGCTTTTCCATACTGTAGAGATAGCTCTCGTACAGTTCTGGGGAAGCGCTCAACGATGTCGGAGAGAGGGCGCATCCTGGCCCGTGTAACGTTGATTTGTAATGATTTAGCGGTGCGGTTCAAGTTGCTGGATGCCTGCTTGATTTCCCGCATGTTAAGCTTGACATCGCTGGTCACCTCCCGTAATTGGACCAGGGTCTCGCGCTGATCCTGAGATAAAAGGTGTAGATCGCTGTATCGATCAAGCTCTAGACTGTCAAAGGCTTGTTCAGTGGTTGCGATCGCACCTGTAATTTCTATTTGGGGTTTACCCTGCTTTGTCCCTTGAGCTTTACCCTCATTCTTGTTGGCCTTCATATGGGGTACAGATGTATCCACTGAGAGCTGATTACAAAACATCTGCAGTTCTGTATTTGTTCCCTCTAAATTGACCATTCGTTGGGAGAACAAATTCATTAAGTCTTCCATTTGATCCAGGCGCGAGTTCATGGTGTTACGCTGGATGATCAATTCTCCAAACAAGTCGTTTAGCTGTGTGAGCAGCTTAATCGGGACTCGAACGGTATTTTCTTGAACCTCTGGCGTGTTTTTAGCAGGAGACTCTACTGGCTCAACAAAAATCTCTACAAATTCTTCGTGCTCCTCTGCTTGTGCTGCAGGTTGGAAGAAGGACGAAAACTCAACTTGAGGTTCAAAAACTTCCTTTTCAGCGGTAGTAGCAGGCTCTGGTTGAACAGGTGCAGAGAAGGACGAAAACTCAACCTCGGGTTCTAAAACTGTCTTTAGATTCTCAGGGGCTGCCGTGGGTTCGTTGGTAGTTAAGGGATCATCAAATTGAAACTCGGCTGGGTCAAAATTCTCGATGGCTGCCTCAATGCTGGCCCAATCAATGGCACTGTCAGAATTTACAGCGTCATCGGGAGTACCATCGACACTATCAATGGTGCTGGGGGCAACGTCCGGATTAGCCTCTACTGCTGCGTGCTGCGTTTCCTGAATCTCATCTAAGTCCTGGTTAGGACTATCAGGAAAAACCTGGGTTGCATTCTCTAAAGACTCTGCATTCTCTAAAGATGTTATGGAGTAGTCTACGGACGATACCGGCTCGACGATGATCTCCTCTGGGATAGTGACCTCAATTTGATTGAGGTTCTCCTCAAAGACTTCAGCATCACTCACGATATCGGGAGAGCTAACAGCTGCCGCGCTTGTGTCCAATGTTTTAAGGTCAGAAATTTCTATCTCAGGGACGTCTGTTACCCAATCTGGGATGGCATCAGCTGCCTCAAAGATAATGTTGTCAAACTCATTAGTTGTGGTGACCGAAGGCATCTCTAACTGAGTGGGTAGCTTCGCAAATTGGCCAACCATGATCAGTGCCTGAGAACGCTGCCAAAGTTCTAGAGATTTATGGGCAATGGGCTCTATTTGTTCTGGAACAGCCGTCACTAGGTGTTGATGGATCGACTCACAGAGCTGACAAAACCTATCTAGCTCTAGCATTTTTCCTAGGTCGTGCAATTCCTCCACCATCATTTCTAGTTCTTCCCGCAGACAGGGAGAACCTGGTGTGTCCAAGACCGATGTTAGCCGTTCCAACAGCTCCTCTACTTCAGTTCCGAACATGACAACGGCTGTATTGTCGTCGGACTCATCAGCGAGCAATGCCAGCTCATCACTAGGTTGTACTTCGCCTAAGCGATCGTGTAGCTTCTCAAAGCTGGGATAGACATTCTCCTTGAGCCATGAATCGGTAATGGGCAGGGCCTGTCGATGCAGGGAACTGATCTGGCGCATACCGTCCAGACCCCTTAATAGCAGCATCTCCAAGGCAGCATCAACTTGGATGGCACTTCGACGAACTTTGATAATCTTCAAAGAATCTTCGAATCGATGGGCCAAATGGGTCATTGCTGGGCATTCGATCATCGAGCCGATGCCTTTAATGGTGTGGGCTGCCCGTAGCGCTGCGTCCATTTGCTGTGGATCCACCCCGGTTTCTGCAAGCCCGATTAATCCTGATTCAATGGTGTTGAGATATTCATCAACTTCATCTAAGAAGTTGAGCCAGACCTCACGATCTGCTTCATGTGACATGGCTTTAATTTAATAGAGCAGAATAATTTTTGATATAGAAGAGATGTCTACTGTCGTGTTGCTGGTCTCAGAGAGGAAGGAAAGCAGCCTAAGCCATACTCTGAAACCAGCGATGGTTGATTACATATCTGTCTTGACTTTGAACTGGTCCACAGCGGATTCCAGTTCGCGGGCAACTTCTACCGTATTTTGTAGTCTTCCGGCTACGGCGCGGGAAGAATCTGATGTGCGTTTAGAAGCTTGCGTAATCTGTTGCATAAGCTGAGTAACCGTCTGGGATGTTTCAGCCTGTGAAACGGTTGCTTTAGAAATAGACTGTAGTAGCTCGTCAATTTTCTGTGATACTTCCACAATCTGTCCCAGGCCTTCTTTAGTTTCTTGTACTAGCTGAGTACCTTCTACCACCTGGGTTGTACCCCGTTCCATGGCTTCTACCACGTCTCGGGTACCCATCTGAATGTTTTTCACAATCTGCTCAATCTCTTTGGTGGCTGCTGCCGACTGTTCCGCCAGCTGGCCAACCTCACTTGCAACCACTGCGAAACCTTGACCTTCTTCCCCTGCGTGGGCCGCCTCAATACTGGCGTTTACGGCTAGCAGGTTAGTCTTCATGGCAATTTCGTTAATCAGCGAAACCACCTGAGAAATCTGCTGCGACGATTCACCCAGCTGTTTTACCTTCTTACCGGTTTCTGCCACCGTAGACCGCAGGTCTAGAATACTTTCTACCGTACGGTCCATGGCAGTTCCACTGTCTTGGGCTGCATTGGATGCCACCTGTGCTACCTGTGCCGCCTGCCGGGCGTTGTCGGCCACCTCTTGAATTGAGTTAGACATCTGCTCAACTGAATTCAGAGTGTTGGTAATTTCGTCCATCTGAGCCAGGGCTTCATCGGCCAGTTCGCGAATCGCACCTTCACTCTGGTCAATAGACGAATTTACCTGTCCAGTTGCCTGTTTCACCTGGACAACGATTGAACGTAGGTTCTCAATAATGGCGTTGAAAACGTCACCGATAATACCAATTTCACCCGCCGTTAGCTCTGTACGTACCGTGAGGTTACCGTTAGACGCTTCTTCCATCTCGTTCAAAAGCTGCACCAGTTCGCGCTGTAGAACCTCGTTACGTTTACGTTCTTCTTCAGCGCGTTCTACCTGGGCTTGGGCAGAAATTTGTTGCTGCACCGATTCTTCTTGCTTCACCAGCAGGGTTTGAATTTGTGATGCCATCAGGTTGATATTGCTTCCCAACTGGGCGATTTCGTCTGCGCCCTGGGTGTTGATTCGGGTGCCAAAGTCACCTTGACCCAAGCGTTTTACCGAATCGGTAATTTGCAAAATCGGTAGGGTAGCTCGGGTGGCCACCAGGGTTGCGATCGCAGCCACCAGCAACACCGTAATTCCCGTACCCACAAGCACCGTGTTCAACAGCTGCCGTGATGCCACATAGGCCGTGGACGTGTCCACCAAACTAACGACACTCCAGTTCAGCTGTGGATCTTCGTCACCGTTAAGAATAGGAGCGTAGGCTGTTAGCTGAGGATTGTTCCCTGCGTTTAGAACCGAAATCTGAGGTTCTCTATCCTGCAACCAGGACACCCGATCAGAGAGGTTAGCCAGAATTGGGTTGAGTTCTGTGCCTTCCGTGTTGGTCAGAAAGATCTCTTCATTAGCGTCGATTAGCCCCACCTCAGCCTGTTGAGCCGTAAAATCACTGATACGTTGCTTTAGTTCCTCGAGGTCAAGACGCACACGAACAATAGAGATCATTTCCCCTGTTTGGGTGTCAAAAATTGGCGCAGCCCCCACCAGTACGAATGCCAGATCACCCGCCAAAGGCGCTCTTGGTTGTACCCAGGTAATGTCCTGGGTACTAATCACATTCTGGAACCAGTCAAGTTGACTTACATTGCCTTGAATTACTGAGGGATCTCTGACTGCAATCGGACTGCCGTTGAGGTCCACAACAGCAATATCGTCATAAATCGGTGACGACTCAACCATCCGTCTGAGATACGCATTTCTCTCAGCCGTAGTCATGGCCCCACGCACTTTAGGATCAGCAAATGTGCTCAGCTGTGAAAACGTTCTCAAGTCCTGGAAACGACCATCCATAAACTCTGTCGTAAACTTAGCAATGTCATCTGTTGCTGCTTGTCGAGTATCATTTACCTGAGTTGTTACCCGTTGCTCCACTAGCAAATATCCCAGGCCACCTACCCCCAGTACCGGAGCCACTCCCAGTGAGAGGGCCAGGCCCAGCACCTTTGTTTTAAGCGTCAGTTTTTGCCAAAAGCCTGCGGAGGATGTCTGAGCCCTAGACTGTTCATCGTTCTGACGATTGGCGGTCACGGCGGGAGAATAGCCAGTGGAGTCCATGCTTTCAGGCAGAGTACCGTTGCCGGCGGTGAGGTTGTCCAATTGGGACGGAAATTCGGTGTTAGGGGCCATTGTGGTAATTGCTTAGATGTAAAGTGGATAGAAGGTACAGTGAAAATTAAGCGCTAAAGAATTAACCCCAAGCACTTTGCAAGATGGGAGAACGGGCAATGGCTTCAGCATCCAGAACCAGTAACATCTCATCTTGCTGTAATAAACAACCACGCAGACAAGGGGCGATGCTTGGCGCAAAATGCCCTTTGGGTGTTTGAATTAAATCTAGTGAAAAGCGGATAACTCCCTTCATAGTAGGGACAATCAAACCCAAGAGCGCCTGGTTATGAGCTGTCGAGACAAGCATATTTTGTTGCTGTGCTCTCTGAGCTACCCGGATAATCACAACGTTATAACTACGAGTATTGGACGGTAGTGGAGTAGATAGCAGCATATGGGCCAAATCCACTAGCCACATCACTCGACTCCGCCTAGTGGATAACCCCAGCACACAGGGGGGCATATTTGGCATAGGCGTAATCTGCTTTGCTGGAAGAACAATCACCTCCTGCACCTGCTTCATTGAGAACAGAGCAGGAGTTTGTTCATTCAGCTGAAAACTCAAGCAGGCCGCACCAGACGTTGCCTCAGATTGAATTTGTCGATGGGCAAGAACAGATGACTTCATTGACTTAGACTGTATCGAACGGCGTTAACAAGCTGATCTTCAGTAAAGGGTTTTGTCACATAGACATTGACTCCCTGTTTCATGGCCCAGAGACGATCAATCTCACCTGATTTTGAGGTGCACGCTACGATTGGCACCTTCTGAGTTACCGGATTTTTCTTGAGATTACGACACATTTCTAGGCCGTTCATACCTGGCATCACCAAGTCAGTCACGATCACATTTGGCTGATGCTCAATGGCCTTACTCAACGCTTCTTTTGCATCAGTGGCTACGATGACTGTGTATCCACCTTTCCTCAGATAATTGCTGATAAGTTCCAATTCGTTGATAGAGTCATCGACAACTAAGATCTTAGTCACGTTAGTTCACCTCAAAAGCTGTTGTTTGAATGTTGTTTGGGAAAATCAATCCATCAAAGACATATTCAAATAGTCAGAAATTATATGTAAATAAAACTGACTATTTTAGATATCTTTTAAGACAGGTTTCTAGATATCACATCTAGCAAACTAGCTCTATTAAAAGGTTTCTCCAAATAATCGGTAGCACCTACTAATTTAGCTCTTGTCTTATTGATAATCCCTTTCTTGCCTGTTACCATTACAACAGGTATATCTTCAAATCCGGGAAGACGTCTCAGCATTCTACATAATTCATATCCACTAATTGTTGGCATTGTTAGGTCTAACAAAATAATATCTGGCTTCAGCCGTTTTAGTTGAAATGTAGCTTTAATGGGCTCAATAAATTTAAAGACAGAGAAGTTTTCTTCACCTAAAAAACGTTCGATCTGATCTAATGTATTTGGGCTGTCATCAACACAGGCAATTACAGGTCGAGATTTTTGTTTTTTATGGGAGTTTGATGACAAATAAGGGCTTCTATTTGAATTTATCCCTTTGATTGGATCTATGCCTTGGGCCTTTTTTGCTAGTGGTTTTTCTAGCCCTGTTAGTCGATCAAATGGAGATTCCGGTGCCCGTAGTAGGATTGATTGATTCTCAATGTAGGGATGCAAAAACTTAGCAACATCCAGTTCATCTTGCTGCAAAATAGCTGCGATATGACGAATGCTATATCCCCGTAAAATGTTGCCTAACTTACTTTTTAATCTGGGGGAAATAGAATCCGAATTGTTAGTGTTAAAGAAAGTATCCTGACTGACAATATAAGGTCTCTGATGTGGAGATGTAATTAAGGGGCGTAGTAGTTTCCAAGTTTTGATACGTGCCTGGCAATCTTCAATGGTTGCCTTAGGATCAAGCCTGGTAAATATTGGGATTTCAAAAAGTTCTCTTTCAATTCTGACGGCTCCCCCTGACAGAGATAGGAACGACTCAATGGCTTCTCTTGTCAGCTGTTCTATCAGCTCTTGGGCCTGCCATAATTCGAGATATTTTTGGTCGATTAGATAGCAAATGATTTGATAGTCAAAATATTGGATTGATTGAGTATTCTCAGGTTCTATATTTAGTAACTCTTCAGAATTTTCCTCAAGCCAGGCAAATGCTTTTTGACTCATAGCAGCTAATTTAAGCTTGAGCCACTTTAAGGTATATGCGAGGCTTTTATCTGATGCATAGGATGCATAGTTAAGTTTGCCGTCTTTGAAATAAATCCACCACGACATTGATTTTGCATCAACTTCTAAGCATCCGCTTCCATAGGTATGAACGAAGCTTGCTAGCAAAACCAGAGGTTGAAAGCTACGGATGGTTTTGGTGGTATTTGTGAGTCTTGACTTTTGCAAGCTTTTCATAAAGTTCATGTCCTTACAATTCCCGTAGGCCTCAATTCATTAGCTATTACCTAATGTCAAATCAAAAAATCGAGACAATGTGAATTCGTTAAAGCTAAAAACTCTCAAACGTCAGAGGATTTTTAAGCATTCGAATAAAGTTCGAAGAATCTATTGGTAAATCGATTATCGATTGAAAATAGGTTTAAAAAGTTCCTAAGAATCCCAAAAATCATTGATTTTGCTGAAATCTTAAGACATACCTTGAAACCCATTCTTTTTGAGGTTAATATTTAGTCTAGAAATAGATTTTATACATCTACTTCTATGTGATTTTTTGACTTGAAGCAAAGGGAAACACAATCGATACAAAGAATTATTCACTGTTTGAAGTCGTTTCTCCGGTAATCTAATTCGAAACTTTAGTACTGGTTTTGAATGGACTTCTAGTGATGTTATAAAGTGCGATTGCTTTGTATTAATGGCCAAGATCAGGTATTAACCATAGCAATGTATTGTCGTGAAAACCATATACATTGTGCTTCAGGCAAGAACTGTCCCATTCATGTACCTGCTAAGGTCCCATACCTTAAAATTTGACCAATAACAATCTAGCAATGTATTGCACATTTAGGCTGTCTCAGCCAAAGCTTATTCAAAGGTTGTTGTTTTAGGGAAATCTCGGTTATATTTTTATATGAGAAATATAAGAGATCTTTCATGCCTTGAGACGTATCATTACTTGTTCAGATGCCGAGTATGTTTGGGTATCAAAAGACACTGGTTTTATGATCCCATGCCTAGATGGCCTGATGTTGTAGCTAGTTTTCTCTAGAAGTGTTTGATGTGGTAGATAAACCTGCTTTGCTAGTTGGCAGATGCTAACAGATTAGCCGATGTGCACTTCTAGACGATGTAGATGTTCCGTTCTTAATACAATATTCTACCAGACTCGATGTTTTCATGTAGACCAAAGTAGATTTATCAATACTTTTTGTATTGCAGGGTTATCTTCTGGGTATGAAAAAAATGTCCTGATCTAAATTCAGGCATTTGAAGAGCTTAAGCTGCTTGAGAGACCCTACAGCTCTGACAATATCTTAATCTGGAATATCTACATCGTTAGGAAACGTAGACATTATATAGTTAGGAAACGTGGACATTATCCATAGGGTATCTATTGTGTGGGTGATGAATTAATAAATGAAGTCTTTGGTCATGGTGTGGCTAGTGACCTGTGTAGAGCCCTAGACTAAAGTATGATAGGGAGCTGATCTGAGTGGCTTAATGAATTGATGTAATGCGCGATCGCATCCCAATCATCTGTGTCTGGAGTCCGTCTAAAGCGTCCCATTAGCCTACATTTAGCCATTTAAAAACTGAGGTTCCTTCAGTCCAGAACTATCACCCTTGGACGATTCGCTTTAAGTTGGGTCAAATCCGTCACTTTATTAGCTGACACGTTCCTGAACTTTAAAGTGCAGGGAGTTACCCTCTGTTCTGTCTTGGTCAAGAACAGAGGGTTTTAATCTTTACGGTTGCTATCGATTAGTCCGAACGAACGTTAGCTTTTTTTAGTCGCTCTTTGATGGGCTGCCGTTGCCTGTAGTTCTTCGACTATATCCCAAGCAGCAGCACAGGCAGGGGATGTGGCACCCTGGTCCTCACACACTTTGCGCGCTTCTTGACGGGCGACATCAATTTCATCTTCAATGAATAGTCGCTTAGGTTTCTCTACAAAGTCACTTTTACAGAGGATGTCTGACACTGAGATAATGCCCATCAGACGTCCCTGAACAACTGGAGCCCGACGGATCTTAGTATTGGTAAACAAGCGGGCTACGTACTCCACACCCAGATCTGGTGGTACGACAATGCAAGGCTTAGTCATAATCTCAAACACCCTCATTTCTTTAGGATTGTGACCGTAGGCCGCTACCTTATAGACGATATCGGTTTCCGTCACCATGCCGTAGGGATCGTCTTCATTTCTCCGGTCTACGATCAATGCGCGCAATCCTTTGTTTTTCATCAGTTCAACTGCTTCAGCAACGGTGGCCGAACCACTAATGGTAATTACATCAGCGGTCATAATATCTTTTGCCTGCATCATGATTGCTCTGTTCCTCGTCAAAAAGAAGATAAGTAAAAGAGATTCTCAGTTTGGGAGAATCTCTTGCGTCTGACTTTAATTAATTGGTAATTCAAGCCCTAGGCCCTAGCTTCAAGTTTATAAGCATAGGCTGAATTTTAGGGGCAGGCCCTAACGTTTATTCCGTACCTGATATCTTTAGCCTGATGCCTAAACATCATATTCCCGCTGTTGCAGAACTTCTGGATTATCCATGTAGGCATCATTCCCATAGAAATCCTTCTTTGGTTTTTCGACAAAGTCGCTCTTGCGTAAAATGTCTGAAATTGAAATGACGCCGAGTAGACGGCCCTGAACTACGGGAGCACGACGAATTTTAGTATTGGCAAACAAACGCGCTACATATTCTACCCCCAGCTCTGGTGTCACTACAATGCAGGGCTTGGTCATAATCTGATAAACCCGCATTTCTTTAGGGTCATGGCCATGGGCGGCTACTTTGTACACGATGTCAGTTTCTGTCACCATGCCATAAGGATCGTCTTCGTTGCGACGATCTACAATCAGTGCTCGTAGTCCCTTTTCTTTCATCAAGGCAACAGCTTCAGCCACTGTCGCTGAGCCGCTAATGGAGACCACATCCTGGGTCATGATTTCTCTTGCTGCCATCATTGTCGCAAATCTCCTGATCTACAAATAAAAAGCTTAAAAAGCTTCTATGGATAGGCGTTGGGCAAAACGTCTGATGTTTTAAAAGCCTGCTATGTAGGCCTCGAGGACTGCATCACTCTTGGTGCAGAGCACCATTAAATAATCGCAATGGTCACAAACAGTTCGCGTCACAAAGTCATCAGCTGCACATCGCTGTGCTACCTGTTCAGATAACTGACTAAGGTCTAAAAAGTAGCGATCAGCAATGGCTCCGCAATATGGACAATGAACTTGTTGAGAGGAAAAGGGTGTAAATTCCGGCATGGCGATTGGCCCATCATATAAATTAGGCGTTGCTAGTTCTTATATGAATCATCAACAGTTTTATTCAAGGTTGTCTTCTTGGTGGGTTTGAATGGTGCAATCAGACTGGGGATAGGCTACGCAAGTTAGAACAAATCCGGCTTCAATTTGTTCATCTTCCAGAAATGACTGATCTGATTGATCTATGCTGCCAGCAACTAGTTTGCCAGCGCAGGTAGAACAAGCACCAGAACGGCAAGAAACCGGTAAATCAATGCCTTGCTCTTCAGCTGCATCAACAATGTATTGATCGTCAGGCACGTCAATAACTTGCTGTGCACCATCTTCGCCAATTAGTGTCACCTTATACGTCGCCATCAATTATTCTCCTCTCTACAAAAAATACAGCTGCTTTTCCCCTGCGGAAGTAGGCCTAGCCACGATTAAGTTTGTTAGGCTACTAGCAGAACCGCATCCCAAACACCGATATGCTAGGAGTACTGGGTGCCATTTGGGTTCCATACTTATTACCATCCGTTCATAGTTCCTATGTCTACCGACGCTCAAAAGAACCCCATTTGGGAAAGACTAGAATTAGGAAGACGTAGTAAAGCAGCCCAGGGAGGATATGCTGGCTACGGTTCGCCTCCATTTGGAGAAAAAACGGTCGATGGCAATTTAGTGGCCGATGAAAAAGAACAGCAAATCATTGAGCTGATACGTCGTCACCATAAGTCTGGAAAATCGCTACAGCAAATTGCTAACTGGATGAATACCCAGGGCTATAAGACTAAGCGGGGTAAAGAATGGCAGCGCATATCGGTTAAGCGTGTCCTAGACAGGCTCTACGGAAAAACGCCCAGAGTAACGGGTGAGCCTGGCAAGCCTGCCAATGCATCTGATAATGAGGCTGAGGCATAACCTAAACCCCTCCAAACGCTATTCATATGGGCTTTTGGGTTGATGTAATGTTACATCCTTAACTATATACCTCAGGGTAGCTAAAGTCCATGCTTGGTAAAGTTTTAATCTTGTTTATGTGTTACATCCCTAATGACCCTTGATAAGGCCTTGAATTCAATGCCTATGCCCGACATCAATTGTGCTGAGCTGGGTGACTATCAGATTCCTGATGGGAGCGCCACGCCGTTTGATCCATGGCAAACGGTCACTCCGATGATGACAGACGCCATTGATCGCCAGGTATTAAAGGTATCTCCTGATTGGCCTTTGGGTGAGGCGATCGCAACTATGGGTGCTATACGGAGTAACTGTGGGTTGACGACGGGCAGCTCTAATCACCGCCATTCTAGTTGTGTTTTGATCGTAGATAATGATCAGACCATTGGTATTTTTACCGAGCGCGATATTGTCAGACTGACTGCCGATGGTGTGGATTTAAGTGCGCTCACCGTTGCTGATGTCATGACATCGCCGGTCAAGACCCTACAACAGTCGGCGTTTCAAGATATTTTTGCGGTCCTATTTTTATTCCGTCGCTATCGGATTCGGCATTTGCCCATCGTTGATGAGCACAATAAACCCGTGGGTATTGTCACCCCCGATAGTATTCGGCGGGTACTGCGTCCGGCAAATTTGCTCAGGATGCGGCGGGTTGCGGATGTGATGTCCACCAATGTGATCCATGCGTCGCCCAATACGCCGGTGATGCAGCTGGCTCAGCAGATGGCAGAACACCGAGTCAGCTGCATTGTGATTGTCGAAGTGGATAGTCATGATACCGACCGCCGTGAGCTCCAGGCCTTTACGCCCATGGGCATTGTCACAGAGCGCGATATTGTGCAATTTCAGGCCCTGGAGCTAAATCTACAGCGATTAACGGCTCAGGATGTGATGAGCACACCGCTATTTTTGTTAGAGCCTACGGATTCTTTGTGGACAGCTCATCAAGCAATGCAAACACGCCATGTGCGCCGTCTGGTGGTGTCCTGGAATTGGGGCAGCGGTTTGGGCATTGTCACCCAAACCAGTCTGCTGAGAGTATTTGATCCCATTGAGATGTACGGTATCATCGAGAGCCTTCAGCGTACCTTGCACCAAATTGGGGAGGGCTCCCCCTCAGCCCAGAATCTGAGGACAACACCCCAGCCTGCGAAAAACGCAGACCAGATCACCAACCTACTATTTGATATTGAAACTAAGCTACTGGGCTTATCAGATGACGCTAATGTGAGGTCAGATCAGCAACAGGGTTTGGTGCAAGGTGCATTGCGATCGCTACAGCAGGTACAGGCAATATTGGGGCAATAGGGGGTATTGGTTCTTAGGTATTGGTTCTTAGGTATTGGTTGATTGTTGTTAAATGGGTGCTCCCCATTAAAGGCCTTGAACTAAGAGCCCGTAACCAATAACCAATACCTACCCCCCCTTCCTCTCAACCTGTTGCCAATACTCATAAACGCTGGTTGCCATCGTCAGCACACCAGTTGCGATCGCCTCCTCATTCACTTCAAACTTAGGGTGATGCAGCGGATGATTGTGTCGTCCCTCAAATCCGACGCCTAAGCGGAACATGGTGCCAGGTACCCGTTCGGTGTAGAGGGCAAAATCTTCAGAGCCCATGGAGGGTTCAGCTAGCCATTCGATGTGACTATCGCCCAGGGCAGTTTGGGCGGCATTGGCAACGATGGCCACTAAGTGGTCGGTGTTGATCACCGAGGCCACTCGCCGCTGATAGTTAAGTTCGTACTTAGCACCATGCATGGCACAGACACCCGCGACAATTTCTTCGATCCAGATGGGGAGTTTGGCATAGATGTCAGGCTGAAGCGATCGCACCGTTCCCTGCATGACGACGCGGTCAGCGATGACGTTGGCCGCTTTGCCCCCAGAAATTTTGCCAATGGTAATGACAGCAGGATGTAGCGGGTTTAGTCGCCGGCTGATGGACTGCTGTAGGGTGGTCATCACCTGGGAGGCCACCCAAATGGCATCAATGGCCTCATGGGGGCGAGCGCCATGGCCCGACTCGCCAATGATGACAATCTCTAGATCATCCGCTGCTGCTGTTAAGACGCCGCGTCGCAGTCCAACTTTACCGGCCTTGATACTGGGAAACACATGTACCCCAAAGATCGCCGCCACATCTGCTAGGACATCATCGGCAATCATCCACTTCGCCCCCTGCACCGTCTCCTCAGCGGGCTGAAATAAAAATCGCGTGGTCCCAGCAAAGGGCTGCTGTTCAGTCAGTTCTGCCAGCACCATGGCGGTACCTAATCCTACGGTGGTGTGCACATCATGGCCACAGGCGTGCATAATGCCCCGATTTTTAGAAACAAAGGGCAAATCCACCTGCTCGGGAATGGGCAAAGCATCCATGTCCGTACGTATGGCCAGGATGTCAGAAATTTGTCCAGTGCCTTCTAGATTGGCAACAACACCGGTTTTGCCAATCATTTCTTGCACATGAAATCCGTAGGATGACATCACCCCCGCCACATAGGCAGCCGTTTGGTATTCTTGACCACTCAGTTCTGGATGGGCGTGGATGTGACGACGAATTTCGATCAGGCGGGGGGTGATTTTTTGGGTAATGGCTTGAATCTGGCTGAGCATTGCGGAAAATACTGACTACTGAATGTTGACTAAGGTAAGCGGAAGACGACGGCGTTGCTAGGCAGCGGTCTGAATTAAGCTGCGAGATGCTGAGAATTGACAGGGCATTGCTGATCCTTGGGATAGCTTTAGTTGTAAGACACCGTTCAATAGCAATCGCTCTAGACCGGTGAATCCTCTGAATCAGCAATTGCATTGGCAAATTTTCGACAAAAGCATACTTCAAACTGGTAACGATGACTGTTTATATGGCGTAGGGTCGTTGGATAAAAGATATCCGTGAAAGGAAAACTAGCTGCTGCTGGAAAACGTCCTATATATTTAAGAAAACTGGGGCAGAGTTCGAGAGTTGTGAATGGTGGTGTCTATCGTGGAATCAAAATGAAAAATCATTCCTTGATAAAAGTTTTAGGCATTGTCTGGGTGGCTAGCAACCTGAGTGCGATCGCATATGCTGATTATCAGCCCACCAGATCAGACGGCTCAGCGCCTGAGGGTGTCACCATATCAACCGCCCCTCGTTATTTTCAGCCGGTTAACCCCTCTGCGCCGCAGTCCCCCAGCACACCCACCGGCACCCGACGTGGCGGTTGCTTTAGCGGCGAATCTGCGCCGAGTATTTTTGCCCCTAAGGGCTTTGTTGGGATTACAGCTAACACTCAACCCCAACTGACTTGGTTTTTACCAGACGATGAGCCTGTTCCCGTGGAGTTTAGCTTCTACACGATCGATGCATCGGGCTCCTATGAACTAGAGCATTTACAAATGCTGTCCTATGAACCGGGCATCAACCAGTACCAGCCGCCAGTGGAACTGCAATCTGGAACACGGTATCTATGGCAGTTGGTATTGCAGTGTAACCCCAATCGCCCGTCTTCGGCGCTGGTTTACGAAGCTGAAATTGAGTTTGTTCCCATGTCAGTCAGCACTATTTCTACGACGGCCAACGCCTCGGAAAAAGCTGAAACCTATGCTATGGCTGGTTATTGGTATGATGCCATCTCAATTTTGGGCCAGGGTGAACAGCCCGATGTGGTTGCCATGCGCAGAGCGTTGCTGAATGATTTGGCCATTCTAGAAGATGCGATCGCAACTCCTGAGCATTGACCAGCCGTCACTGATTGTCTTAATTTAATGCAACGGTGGATAAGTCACCATAGGGTGGTTCAACTGGGTTTGGAGCAACCTTTGCCATGGCCTCAGCAACAGGCCGAGCAACAGCGTAGGGTGCTGGGGTATGGGCGCAACATGTTTACTAGTGTTTCAGTCCGCTGAACAACCAGCGCGTATACCCCTAGGCCTGCTAGAAATAAAGGATAGGGAAAAGTTGCAGCTCAGTTTAGATAACCTGACTCCAGACACTATGAACTCCACATCGCTTCAATGGGAATTGAATAAAAATCAACAAATATTTCAACTCTTTATGCCGGGGCGTTGTCGGATGATATGGAGTGATGTCGAGGTGAGTTGTGAGTTTTGCGGGTCTTTATCCCAGTCCCTAATCAACCTTGATCGGAGCCATTACTAGACTATGCCAAATACATCAGAGCTGCACCCTAAGTTAATTGTGATTGTGGATGATCATGAGGCTGTCCTGGCAGGCACCCTCAATCTGTTGCAAACGCAATATCCAGACACCAAATTTCTAACTGGCCAAGATGCTCAATTTGCAAAGGATATCATTGCCCAAGATCAGCCTGATCTGGCGATTATGGATCTTTCTATTCCTCCCCAGGCAAATGCGCCTGCTCAAACAGAGGTTGGCATTCAGCTGCTGCGCGATCTGATGACGGACTACCCACAGCTTAATTTTGTTGTGCAAAGTGCTCATGTACGTTCTTTAGTAAGACTCAAGCCTGCCATTGAAATGCACCAGGGTGGGTTCACCATTTCTGATAAAAGTGCCCCCATGCGAGAGATGTTGACCAAGGTGGACTGGTCGCTGCAAGGTTTGGTCTACACGCCGCGCGAGATGCGGGTCAAACTAGAAGTGAAACCGGAATGGTTAGAGGTATTACGGTTGGCGTTTCAAGAGGGGTTGCAAGATAAAACAATTGCAGAAAAGATGTGCATATCTGAGCGCACCGTACGACACTATTGGACCAGAGTGCAGGATGCCCTGGGGGTATATCCAGATGAGGGAAAAAATATGCGCATTCAAACAGAAATTCGGGCGCGTCAGGAGGGTCTGTTGGATTAAATGGGCACACGCGTCTTCAAACGGTGGCTGCTTGATGGTGTCCGGGGCATTTTACCTGGGATTCCCATTGTTGGTGCTGTGGTGGCGGCTCGACTCCTGGGTATTTTTCAACCCTTTGAGTGGCAGGCGTTGGATGCTGGGTTGCGATCGCGACCCGCAGAAATCACCGATCAGCGCATTACAGTAGTTGCCATCACTGAAGAAGATATTCAAGCCATTGGCGAATACCCACTGCCCAGTGGAGTATTGTCCGATTTACTAACAGACGTGAATCAGTATCAACCCACCGTCATGGGTTTGGACATATTGCGCGACATCCCCATAGAACCCGGTCACAAGGATTTTATTAAAACGATCCAAGACCTGGACAACTTAGTTGTTATCAACAAAATTTTACCGCCCAGTATTCCTCCCCCTACCGATGCTCCAGAATCTCGCATCGGTTTTGTTGACACTCTGTTAGACGATGATGGTTTTGTTCGTCGTAGTCTCTTAGGGGCAACAGATGAGCACAATAACTATCGTTTTTCCTTCACCATCCGCCTGGCTGAAGCTTACCTGGTTCAAGCAGGGCTAATGCTCGAAAATGGCCTTCGTAACCCTAGCGCTATGCGGTTTGGGTCTGTGGAGCTAGTACCCTTTGAACCCAACACAGGAGGATATGTTCAAACAGATGCAGGGGGTGAGCAGATACTCATCAATTTTCGCAGCGGCTCCACCCCATTTGACATCATTACCTATCAAGATATTCAAACTGGGGAGTTCTCTCCAACCCTGCTTAAAGATCGCCTTGTTTTAATTGGAGTCACCGCCCAAAGTGTCAAAGATATCGTCAATACCGCTGCTATTGATGGCTTTAACCCTGGTTTGGTAACCGGTGTAGAATTACAGGCCCATGCCATTAGTCAAATTATCAATGCTGTTTTAGATGATCGCCCTTTATTAAGGGGGTGGCCCGACTGGGTCGAATATACTTGGATTGTCGGCTGGGGTATGTTGGGCATTGTCTTAGCCCGTTTCAAAATTAAAGCCACCTATTACTTTGTCAGCCTTGTCATCCTGGTCTTAGGCCTAACATTTATCAGCTATGGATTGTTATACATCGGCTGGTGGATTCCGCTCATTCCCGCTGCCGTTGCCTTCTTCTTAAATGGTGTCGCCCTATATCCCTCCTATAGAAGACAATATGAGCTGACGCTACGTCTAGAAGATCGTCAGCAGCTTATAGAGCGCACATTTGACCAAATTCACAACGGGCCACTGCAAAAATTGTCGACTATCTTGTCGCGTGTATCCGAAGACCCAAATTTCTCTTCTGACCTACATCGTGACTTACGATCCCTCAATCAAGAATTGCGGGGTATCTATGAAGCCATGCAGCAAGAGTTTCTGGTTGAGGAGAGCTGTTGTTTACAGCTAGATGGTAACCGCATTATTCGATTAAATCAGCCGCTGCATGAAATGCTCTATGAGGTCTATGAACATACGTTACAGCGCAATGAATTCCCTCACTTTGAAGGCATTAAAGTCCACATTAGAACTTTCGAGCCGATGTTAGAACAAGGCTTAAGTGATGATCGCAAGCGAGAGATTGGCCGCTTTTTAGAAGAAGCCCTCTGCAACGTGGGTAAATATGCCAGAAGTTGTTCTCGCTTAGTGGTAATTTGTCGTCAAGAAGACTCTAAAAATATAATTCGCGTTGTAGATAACGGGGTGAGTCAAGATCCTAATCAAAATTATCGACGGATTGGTCGAGGCACTCAGCAAGCAACTAAGCTAGCTAACCATCTGGGCGGTCACTTTGAACGTCAACGTTTGGAACCCCGTGGCGTCTGTAGTGAACTTTATTGGTCCACACGCAAAGCAAAGTGGAAGTCCCGGTGAGGCAGCCAGCCAAGGCACCACAATGCCCGATGATTTTCAATGCAAAGACGAGTCACTCCTATCAAAGTGGAGAGGAGTGACTTAGAACGTTTGTTTCCTACGACCGCTCTGTTAGGGAGTTGAAGCCCTCTTCGGAAACAATAAAGGTGAGGAAGCGACAAAAACTCACCACCGCCCTAGTCTATAGGTTGCGTGTTGCTCAAACCTTTGACGTCGCTCTCCTTCAAGGTCTGATAATGGGACATAGCGGTACAACACCCAGCCAACACAGTTTCAGGCTGTATAACCTGATACGCTCAAAGATAACGAGCAAAAATCAAAAATTATTCGTTGCTTCATATCTGCTTAAGCTTTGCTCCATATTTTGCAGTATTTCTCCATATTTGTTTATTTATTAGGAGACTCAGATCAGCCTTTATAAATTCAAGACGTGCTATCTATTGTCTTGCAATATGGAGCGAGCTGATTTGCTGGATTGAGATTAAGGTATCCGCCAGTGCTGGTTAAGGAGACAAATCGAACTATAGGATCCCCTAAATTATGATGGTTCAGATTTCAGTCTTTTGAGGAGCAACAATGCTAGACATCATAAATCACGATAGATGTGCCCATCATGTCTGACCGTGGCTAAGTTGCTCAAGGATGCTAGCTGATCTTCAGACTATACCTTAGTTGTATAGCCTGAAAAGTTATAATAATTTATTCTAATAGAAAATCAAAAGTTACCAACGTTTCTTATGTATTAAAATAATTTCCTATGCCTTATTCTTTGTGAGAAAATTCTCATGAAAAACATCAAACAATCAACTGATTTCTCATGAGAAATACAAAGAATCTGGTCGCTACTGGTGACCAGATATTTTATTTAAATGGCATTTAAATAAAATATTAATTATCTGCAAAGTATGACCAATCTAAGCATGTTTGATTCAAAATATTTGCCATTGTGCAAAGCCGGCTCGCAACTTGAGGTGCTCGTTCAAAGTTAGAACCCCAATTCTTGATCGTCTTTTCAGAATAGCCAGTAATGCGATGCAGCTCTTTAATACAAAGTCCCTTGTATCCATATTCAGTGGGCTTAATATTATGCATCTCAGGAACCCACTTAGCGCAGTACTCGGCAGGGCTCAAAGGCTTGTCCATAAACTCGTCTATACCTGATTTCCTTATTTTGGTTCTTTTTACAGTTTGCATTGTGGATTGGTTAGTGTCACATAGTTGCTAATAACTAGCCAAACCATAGGTTATTTAGTCTTCAATGACGACTATTTTCACTCTAAAAAACTATATTTTTTATCTATGCATAGAATAAGTGTTTGGCTCGATTTGTGGGTTTTATTTGGCTAAACCAGAGCTTATCAAAGTTTTTATGCGAGTTCAAACGTGTACAACATGAATCTTTAGTATCAATGGCCGTAATGTTATTTTCAAAACTTATATTCTTATGCTTATAGAAAAGATAGACTTAAGCCAATTTTTCCGGAAAGGACTTAGTCAAACTTGAACCCTTAGCTAAGGTTCATCTACTGAATAAAAGTCTCCTATTCTCCTATTATTAATATTTTGATCATATGGTTTAAATTTGATTGTTCTTATGAGTTAATTGATAGTTGTGGTCCCCTTGGGGACATTGGCAGTACTCATCTGGGCTCTACCGCAAGAGTATTTGGGATATATTTCTTCAGCTAAACGGTCTGTTGTAAATTGATTTACACTGCTTGGAGATGTTGCTAGGCTGATTCTCGTAAGGCAGACCCTGACTCTATTTGGTTGATCATTCTTTTGATAGATCAAAAATATGTCTTGTTGAGAGCAAATAGAGTTATTGCCATCTTTATATAGAATGTAAAGCCTTTCGTTGGGCTTTTACCTGAAAAAAAATAATTTGTTTTCATGGTCAAAATAATACTTATAAGTGATGGTGAGTCAGACTATCAGACACTTGAACAAGGGCTTAATATATACGGATATGACGTAGTTTCAACCAATCGAGGCGATGACGGTCTCCTGTTGGCGCTGACCGAAGCTCCAGATTTGGTGATGGTAGACCTAGATGCACCCGTGGTAGATGGGTGGCAGTTAATTAAAAATCTGAAGCAATCTAGAGCTACGTGGCTGATTCCGGTTATTGTCATAGCAGAGCGATCAGTAGATGGGCAACTGCTCATTCAAGCCGGCTTTGATGCCTATGATCGGAAGCCTCTTTCCCTCAAGCACCTTTTACAAAGAATTGAAATTCTGTTATCTTCTTCAGATTCTCCTCAGGGAAAGGCAAGTACGGTGCAGCCTATTCCGTTGCAACCTCAAACAGTTGATTCTGTACAAAAGAAGATGAGTCTGGAGAAATCCTTATCTTCTACACCAGTTGTTTATGTGGATGACAATCCGACTGATAGTCAGGTGATGTCTGAGATTCTACAGAATGCGGGCTACAGCTACGTTAATATTTCTGATCCTCTACAAGCTTTGCCGCAATTATTGGAGTTAAAGCCCCAGATTATTTTTCTGGACTTAGTTATGCCCATGGCCAATGGCTATGAGCTATGTTCTCAGATTCGGCGTATTACGGGTTTCAAGAAGACGCCAATTGTCATCGTAACCAATAATAATGGCATTATTGATCGGTTGCGCTCCAAATTTGTTGGTGCGTATGGATTTTTGCATAAACCCATCAGAGAGAAACGTGTTCTGGCTATGTTAAAGAAATATGGCTGTAAACCCAATCAGACACTGGCTGATAACATGGTGCCCCTGAGTAGTCTCTCTTCATCAAATACCGTTTTTAAGCGCTAGACTTTAGGCAAAACTTTCTGTATAAAAGGGGCCTAGAGGAAATGTAAGAGAACCGTCAGGATGTGGCACAGTTACGAGGAGACTTAAATGCAGCTATTTGGCTGGTGCATCGTCACCATAGTTTGAGGCCACTGGCCCATCTGGGATGAGGCCACTAGTAATGATTGAAAGAGGTCAAAATGTTCTGTATGGGCAAAATACCACAGATATATCGGAGCATCTCTTACGCGGTACTAGAGGCTTCTCATTAGTCAATATTGTCAAGCAAGAGTCTGTGGATTTTGCAGGTGGTTATGGTTACTTGCTGGAGGCTGAGATGGACGGGATGACTGTGATGCAGTGTGTCTATGTACCAGCTGATGGTCAATATATTCGATCGCTGGCAACAGGGGCGATGCGTTTAGCAATGGACTACCTGCGGTAGAAGAGATTGCTGGTTCAGTTATTGTTAATGATTAGAGGCTGTCATTATGGTTATTTGACTTATCGCGGCGCTCGCTACAAAGCCTGGTAAGTACTCAGCAGATGTGCATTGAGCATTTGCCCTGGCAACCGTCAGGGCTTTTTTCATGTGAGGATATCCTATAAAGCTCTGTCAAAAGGGTGTGAGGCTTGCCAAAATTAGGTGATGGTTGTCCCAGATAAGTCTAAGATTTGCTAGCATGACTCCAAACTTACTATATTATCGTTGTCTTTAGATTCCATGTCCCTGGGTAGCTCGGATTAAGTCGTTGTTGATTTAGAGAATAAATCTATCTGTTAAACGGGTTGATAGCCTACAGTTACTAGGTAGATTCATGCTGAAGATCAGCAATGCCCGAATGATCATCTCGGGAATAACTGTTGTTAAATGACCTAGTCTTCTCTCTATTATTGAGCGGAATCATCTAGCGAATAAAATAATTAGGCACTTTTAAGCTCATGACAAGCTTTAATTATTATTATGACGTGCTCAATTTAGAGCCAGGCAGCACAAAAGAAGATATTAAACGAGCTTATCGCCGTTTAGCCCAGCAGTGGCATCCAGATAAATTTTCTAAAAAGCCAGATCAACTGCCAGAGGCACGGGAGAAATTTGAGTTAATCAAAGAAGCCTACCACAAGCTTATTCATGCTCCCTATGGGGATACATTAAAAAATGTAAGTACTAAAATCTCAGTACGTCCTCCCAGCGCTGAGGAGCATTATCAAGAGGGGATTGGGTTGCTTCGAGCGGGTAAACGTAAACAAGCGGTTGAGAGTTTTAACCAAGCTATTCGCAAAAGGCCAAACTATTTACAAGCGTATCAGGCTCGGGCGTTTACCTTAGAACAGCTCGGTTTAGGCCTGCAAGCTAAAGCCGATTTTGAAAAGGTGGCTACGCTCAAACAGCAAATGTCGTCAGCCCCATCCTCAAACCCTGATGTGAATGGCCGACCTGATGTTGAACGTACATTTCAACGGGGGGTGCTTCAGTTCAAATCGCGAAGATATGGAGCTGCGATTGAACATTTCACTACGGTCATTCATCTTAATCCTAACCATATAGAAGCCTATCGGTATCGCAGCCAGGCCTACTTTCGTCGAGGCTATGACGATAAGGCTAATGCAGATTTTAGACGCCTGCGCGACTTGGAGCAACAAGCTAAGGAACCAGCATCAAGGCCATCGTCCTCATCGAGGCCATCGTCCTCACCGAGAAAGTCCTCACCGAGAAAGTCCTCACCGAGAAAGTCCTCTCATTCAACGTCTAGATCTTTGTCTAGATGGCAGTGTATTCATACGTTGTCGCGCCATACGGGGGATGTTTCTGCTGTTGAGATCGCAAGAGACGGAAAAAAACTAGTCACGGGCAGCCACGATAAAACCCTACGGTTGTGGAGCGTCAAGACCGGCAGTTTACTGAGAACCCTCAGTGGCCATAGTCAAGCAGTTCACTGTGTTGCGGTTAGTTGGGATGGTAAATTGATCGCTAGTGGTAGTGCCGATACCACCATCAAACTTTGGGATATGCGCACAGGGGAATTACTGCGCTCGTTTGGTAATTTAATCTCGGGACATTCAGCTACGGTTACGGCCCTAGCATTTAGCCCCAATAACCAGTTTTTAGTCAGTACGAGTCAAGATGCAACGGTGCGTCTGTGGTCCTTAAAGTCTGGCAAAGAAATTTATGCCCTTAAGGACTATCCAGAAGAAATCTTAGCTTTAGCCATGGGGTGGGATGGCAAAGCCATGGTTTATGGAGGAAACAGTAATCAGCTGCATATACGACACACTAAAACTGGCAAATTAATTCGTTCTTTCTCCATTGATAGCCAACCTAATCGAGCTGTAGCTTTAAGCCGCCAGAGTTCTCTTTTGGCAGTCGGTAGCGGCGACAAAATTGTGATGTGGAATCGTCAGTGCCAGAAAAAACTGTTTGAACTCAAAGGTCATACTGCTGCTGTAAGTTCCTTAGTCTTTAGTACAGGTAATCAGATTGTTGTAAGTGGTAGCTACGATCAAACAATTAAGCTTTGGAATGCAAGCACTGGACAAAATATTGATACTCTAACAGGGCATCAAGCCGCTGTCTGCTCCGTTGCCTGTAGCTTAGATGGCAAAGTGATTGTAAGCAGCAGTGCTGATACAACGGTTAAGATTTGGCAGCAGACTTAAGGCATATTTATTAGTTGTTGCCAGTTTGTTGGACGGTGTACCTCTTATCTTGTAGCAGTTGAACTACACTATCGTCACCGACTAAATGGGCAGCACCAACCACCACCAAGTAGTCTTCGGGTTGATTAATATAAGATTCAATGTCCGGCATCCAGTTCTGATTACGCTGTACCAGCAGAGCATCATAGGCCTCAGGAAAACCGGCAAAGCCCTCTAGTATCAAACTTTCAAATGTAGGGGCATCACCTGATTTCCAGGCTGAAATCATTGAACCCATTACGGTTTCTAAGGCATCTAATTCTAAAATGGTTTGCTTAACGAGGTCTGCCTGGATAGACGGAGGCATATCGTCTAAGAACCCAAATTGTTCTTCAATGGTTTCCAAGGCTAAGACATTTTTATTGGCTAGGCTCGCTTCATTGAAGAAATAGGTATCTACGCCATAGGCTGGCTCAAAGCCTAGCTGTAAGAGTTTGAAAACCGATAGGTTGATGAAGAAAGCCCAAGGTTCAAAGTTGTTAAATCCAGCGAAGGGCAGGCCTATGGCGGTAGCTGTTTCTTGTGCTAGTCGATAGGTCTCGTCATCGAGGGCGTTATAGATGACTTCATCTGGGCTATCGGGTGCTGCTGCTGCCAAAAAGGTTTGTAGAGTTTCTGGGCTTTCGGATGCACCAATGTTAACTTCAAAAACAACGGTTTCGGCATCTTCAAATGCAGCTTCAATAGGCTGAGCCAAGGGATAATCCGTCTCTCTTAAAAGATGGATGGCACCAAGCAGATACACCGTGTTGTTAGGGGATTCAATTTCCCATAGGAAGGTCTTATCTTCAGCCTGGCTTGGTTGTACTAAGCTGAAAAAAGCAGCCAATGGCAGCATTGCTGTCAGGCAAGTTCTAGAGAAAGGACTTTTAATGTTCATGGCTTCTGTATTTGAAGTTTAAACATAGATAAGCTGTGCAATTTTCCAGGTCTAACACACATAGAGACTAAGTGTCATTATAGATTAAGGTTTAGTGGATGGTACGGCATCGCTAATTCTGGCGTTATCGTCATGCATTTATGTAGGATAGTGATGACGAATCCAGAGCTTAAAGGGCGCACGAATGTACGCCCTGAGTAAGACAGTGGGGTGTCTAGTAAAAATTTTAGAGCTCTCCCAGTGATAACCTTTTAGTCTAAAATTCGCTCTCTTACGATGCGAATGCTGCCCCAAGGAGATAGTCTTCCCTGAATTTGTTGTTCCAAAAGCATGGCTAACACATATGCTTTAAGTGCCTGGTTACGTTTATTTAGGTAGCTCATGTCGGATAGTTTTTTGTTCTGGGTTAGTTGTTTAATAATTTGAGTGTTTTTACCCAGGGGATGAGCTTTTGCCAAGGAATACCACATAGATGATGCCATCAGCAAATGGGCACACGTATTCATGACATTTCGTTGGGAGGCAAACTGTCGTGAAAAGCTTTGTTCAAAGTCGTTTTCAACGTGAGTAATCCACTTAGGATACATGAGATGTATAAGTCCTATCTCATTGCCACTTAATTGCTTCAGTAGCTTAGGCATCTGCTTTGTACCCGTACACCCTTTTTTGAGATCAGCAAGCAGTATTTGACCAATGGCTGTGCATTTAGACATGTCCTGTAGCTCTATAGATATGCCCTCCTCACATAATGTCCAAGCTGTTTTTAGGTCACGGATACGTGCCACTATATGATGCTCAGTCAACGTCAAAAACTCAATAAGTATTGCTAAAACAGTTTTGACAACTTTAAATGCTAAGTCCCGAATAGGATAATCGTGCAAACCAAGTCTTTTCTCAAACTGACGAAAGGTATTCCCTAATTGATAGTGCCTCAAAATAGGACTCTGATCGGTCCAACTGGCTAACTCCAGAATAGCTTTCCTCTGTTGAGAGATCCCATAACCTTTGGCTTCGGTGCGTGCTCTTTGGATTTTCTGATAGATGCTGGTGACAAGCTTTAAGGCCATTATCAGGTTATCAACAGTGGTTACATCAAGCCCGAGTCTGGTAGTGTGGTGAGAGCTAAACCTGTTATGGGGCAGCAACTCTGTGAGATTGAAAAAAGCCTTGCCATCCATCTGCTGATATTTTAGACAGACATCTATGGTTCTGGAGACTTGTGTTTTAAGTTGTTGTGCCCAGTAAATCTGATGGGATAGCTGTTGGTTAATGGCATGTCTCCAGGCTTTACTTTGGTTTAGATTAATATTTGCTAGTTGACAGATGTCATCTTGAGTACACCAGCCGCCAGATGACTGTTGCTGGATTAGTCTCTCCTGAAAAAAACTTACTTCTTCAGTGATTTTTGGTAGTCTAAACGCAAAATTGCCGTGGCCATATTTTTGCGTCAGCCAGGTGCAAAATGTAGTCGCATCCTGAGGCCGAATACCCATAATTGGCTGCAATGCCATATCAGCCGTAAAAACAGGCTTTAACCAATAGTCTGGTTGATGAGCAGCACCTGTTGATCTGCGCTGTTCATCAATAAACAATTGATATTCACAAGCCATGACATGTGTTTGATCAATCTCCAGGTTACGGGCAACGGGCACCAACCGATCAAACCGCTGAACTATTTTTACCTCTGCGGCTTTAGTGCGCAATATTGGATCATCAGAATTTAAATGGGTATCTAGGGCATTCTCTAACCGTGTCCGCAACGGCAAGTCAACCTGCATAGCTTCGGCTAAACAATCATAGACAAGTTTGAAAGCCACTACACTCTTGGTGCCTGATGTGGCTAATTTGTGAGCCTCTTCAATAATGCGAGTTGCGTTGCTTTGGGCTGCATATAAACGAATGGTTTCTGACCACCATGCATGTAAAATACGCGCAATCAAAAGATGCTCACACCGTTTATTTTTAATCATCGAAGCGGCTAAATATTCTTGAATACAGCGATGATTAAATTCATAGAAGCCGACTTTATCACTTAAGGTCAGTAGACCAACATCGTTGACGACGTAGGAAATGAAGGTTTCAACACTAATTTTTTCACCCCCTGGACACTCATTTAAGCTTTTGCGTACAAGGTTTTGAATAGTCTGATCCTCAAGCGAGAACAGTAGTCGTTCTTTCATTACTAGTTCAAAGGCTAAACCCTGAAGCACTAAAAGCGTTTGATCAGCCGTTAGTTGAATGGCCTTTTGCTGTCCTTCAGAAACAGTGCGACGCTCGATCATCACTTTACAAATCTCTTTATACAGTGCTCCTCGTGATTTAGGCAGTTCGTACCCATTCTCATAGATGGTGATGATCATAATGAGTAATAATGGCGTACTCGTCAGCTGAAAAAGGTAGGGATTTCGCTTGATCCTAACAATCAACTCATTGGCTTTACGATGAGCTTTGACGACAGTGGCTGCTCTATCTCTTTTGTTTTTAGCACCCTGGCTTTTCATCTCTTCGTGATGCTCATACCATGAAAGAATAAACCTCTCTGCCTGTTTGAAGTTGATCGAGCGAATTTCGAGAAATGTTGTAATTCCTTTGATGATCTCTTTGCGATCTGTAAAAGGACGAGATGTTACGATAAACGCCGAATCTGGATATAATCGAATCTGTTGAGAAATCCAGTGTCCTATTTTTGCTTGGTCTTGTTCATTACCAATTTCATCCATGCCATCGAGCATTACCAGGCAACGCCCTCGCTTTAACTGGCGATGAAACCATCCCAACGCAGGGTTCAATGTTTGAATGGATTCCTGGGTTTCGACCAATGTTGCCAAATTTTGAGATGGATCACTCAAAATAGTTGAAGTGATTTCTCTAAGGGGTAAAAAAACGGGAATTAATCGCCTAAACTTACGGGTGGCCTTAGTGCGTTTTGCGCCTGAACTGGCCAATAGCAGGTACTTAAGCAGGGTGGTTTTACCAGCACCAGGATTACCCGTAATCATAATGGGTTGATATTTTCGAGTACCGTGCCCTCTGCTAGTCAACGATTGCCAAATGGCAGATAGACCATGTTCATCGGTTGGGCGTATGGGGGTTTTGTGGTAATCGTCATAGGAGAAGTTAAAAGAGATATAGACTTCTTCTAGCTCACAGTTAAAGGCAAGATTGGCCTTAGATCCGGGGAGCTCAAAATCACCATAAAGGGTTTGTACAAACTTTTGATAGCGATCTATAAACCTTAGCGGAGCCTGATAGCGTAACAGTTGAATCAATAAGCTGACTCCGTCAAAAAGGTAATCTGCCAGAGAGTCTACTTTTTCTCCTAGCTTTGTTTCTAGTCTTTTTGTGAAACGTTGAAAGAGATTTTTGAGAATTTCTAGAAAAACTGCTGATGTGAAGGAAAAAAAGAAAACCTCGCTGATGTCTAAATTGGATACTTTCTTACTCCAGATCAGTGCTGCGGCGATGCCACTAGACATCGCAATATTGGTGCCAAATTTCGATAAAAATAGCTGTAGCCCAGGAAATGGATTATTTGGGGTAGTCATGGCAATAGACGAACACACTCACAGGACTTATAGTTCTATATAGTTCTGGGTTATGTACGTAGTATTTGTGCCAGACCCTAAGCCGATTTCTGTAGACCCTGTTGGCAGAAACCGGCAATTGCGATCGCACCCAAGCCGATAGTAATAGTCCTCTGATAGGTCAATAGAAACTGTAGTGCTCTTAGACCAGCAGCACGAAAAATGGAAGCCTGAAACAGGACCAAGATAGAGAGAAATCAATTGCGGCTTAGCCAGTGAAAAACGACTGCGAGAGTAATCTACCACTCCAGCACAGGCAGTTAAAGCGCTTGCACTAAATAATCACCCCATTACCCCATCACTCATCCCCCCATCTACATCCCCAACCTGGGTCTTTAGTTTTGTGCAGGCAGTTAAGCCGAGTCTGACTGTGGCAATAGGCTTACTCTAAAAATTTGATAGTGGCCCACCCTACTAAATGCTTGAATGTTGACAGCAGAATGGTTCCACATCCAGCTTTTCTCAAGCTGTCTCAAGGGGGATATCGATTGGATCTTTGCTGATATTTTTTCGTTGAAATTTCCCAGAGGTAAAGACTCTAGCATCTGTCTGAGATTTTCAATTGAAAATGTTGACTCAAATCCAATGTAGTATTTTAATCCCGGTAGAGCATTAACTCCATCCAGCGTGCGCAATACTCGGTCATCGTAGTATTTATCCTGAAATTGTTGCCAAGCAATCAACTCATCTGGGGTCAGGTTATTGTTTTCATAGACACTAAAGACACTTAGCTCTGGGTAGGCAACACGCAGGTAATGAAAATCTGCATATTCCCAAGGGACTAGAACAGAAAATGGCTGGTCACCTGCGTCAAGCTGAATCTTGTCGATAGCTGTTGCGAACTGATCGGTCCTGACTTCGTGCTCGGTTAAGGGTTGGATCAGGGCTGCGCTGACGATAATACTCACCATGCCAGCCGCCCAAAGGGTTCGATAACTGGGTTTAGGCATACGATTGGCCCATATCTTTAGAGTATCGAGGGCTAACCACACCAGGCCAGCCAAAGGGATAACGCTGAGGGTCAGATATCGGGTTTCCAATCGTGAAAGAATTACAAGGAATGGTACTGTTGCTAGACAAAGCCAGACGACCATAAACCATTTCCAGCGTCGGTTAGGGTTGAGTAACGCTAGGGGTAGAGCTAGTAAAAATAAACCATAGGTGAGCGATAGCTGAAAAAGCTTAGCGACCAGTGGCTTAGTTTGCTGATTGGCCACTGCCATAAATTCTAAAAATTGGCTAAGGGGAATTTTTAATACAAATAGCGTTAGGCCAAAGAGGATTAAGGAGCCAATGCCAATGGCGACGATGCGCAAGATGGCGTTCCGTAATGAGCATTTATATTGGCCAAAGAGCAGAATAGTTGCGGCGAATGAAATATATATCCATGCGTGAACGTGTTTGGTTAACCCAGTGAGTGCAAGGAAAATAGCGGAAAGTATTAGCCACCTGAGCCACGTTTGGTGTTCAAGTGACATTAGTAGAAAGAGACAGGAAAGGGCAGCAAATAAAAGAGCGGGTATATCAGGGCAGGTCTTAAAGGCGAGAAACACCGTCATTGGTGCAAAGAGGGAGAGAAGTGTTGCTTGACCTAGTCCCTTGGCACCGGGCATGAGTAACCGCAGGGTGAGATATCCGGCTACAGCTAGAGCGACAAGCATTAGCAAATAGACTACTATGACTGAGTTAACAAAATCCAGCCCTGGCCCATGGAATGCGGCGATCCCTTTCATGATTGCTATGTGGCCAAGGCGAGAAACGTTAAATCCGGGTATACCGCTGGGTTCAAAGCCTTCGTAGAGAATCTGTTGCCAGGGTATGTAGGCGGCTGTGTAGAGATAGCCTGGTTCATCCCAGTGCAGTCGGCCATCATGGCTAATCCATAACCATAGTGCAATTGCGAATACACCCAATAGGAGTTCGCTCCATTTGAAGGCGATTTTCCCCCGGAGACTATTCATAAGGAGGTGTCCTGCGAGATTGTGCTAGAACAGCCGTGCCATGTTGTTTTTGCGAATCGATCAGATTACGCGATGTGAATTGGGAACCACTAAATTGGCAATCGTTGCGGGATTTGTGTCAAGGACAACACTGCTGTTAGGGAAATATACTGACAAAGCTTGAGGCAATGCTAACAAAATTGTTCTTTCTCATGTATTAAGCTTATGAATCGTTATGATAGTTTCTGTCAATTATGTTCGGCACTGTTTTGCTAAGGGGTGAGATATTCAAGCCCTCTACATAAGAAGAGTTCAACAATTGTTAATGGCCTGTTAATGACCATTCAATGGTCAATGAAGCCCATCGCCATTGTTTGAGTGTTACCTTGGCCTAATCTCTAATGTGGTCGAACCTAGTTGTGTAGTAACCGTTGCATGTTCAAGGCTCTCTGTAATCTTTTTTATGTTGGGCCCTTTAGTTTTGAATTGAAGTTGCCATGTCTATGGCTTAATAATTAAAATTAAATTTGACAGCAATTGGAATTCAAGCCATATGCGTTCTTTGAGTGAAGTCATCTATCTAGCAGCCTTCGCTGGGTTCTCGTTTTGGACTGCTTCCTTTATGTCGGTTGTTTTGATAGGAGTCTTTCGTAAAGGTAGTGATCCCCTTCCAACAGTATCTAGGCTTATAGGAATATACTTCAGTAGAGCATTGGCTTTAATAGTAATTTTTGCTGGGATGGTTTGGTTGTTAGTTAGATTAACTGATTTCCCTATTTACCTGTTTAATGATGTTTCATATGTACGAATTTCCTTACTAGCTATATTTTCTGGAATAACTTCAAGCATAATCAGTATTGTCTTCCCTAACCTCTTTTTGCAGGGGCTTCCAAGCAAGGACTTGTAAGGAAGAAATTCACTTTTCGAAGACATGTACATGTACTTCTTTATCTCTTTAGCAGTTGGCTTTTTAAGCGGCATGTGCGTTCATGCTGCAACTATCATTTTTCGTTCAGAAAGACGAGACGCATTGCTACAAGAGAAAATTCGTTCAACAGTTCTTGTTGGATTACTCTGGTCGATAGCATTCCTTACTATATCTTCTATCGTCTATCTCAAGGAGAACGCGATACAGCAGAGTCAGTTACTAGCGCTTATCCTCAAGATAGGAATCGGGCTACCTTTAATTTCTATCATCTTTGAACTCTGCTACTCTGCTGTTCGTAACCATCCAGAATAGCTAGCCACAGAGTTGGAGCGCAGCAGTTTAATAATTAGGACAATTTTACTATGAACTCGTTTAAGTTAACGAGAGAAGATAGGTTGCTTGATGGAAGCGGCACTAAAATCGGCATTATCTCAAGTAAACGGGCGTATCCAAGTGTTGTGGGACCCTCGATAGATAAGAAAAAAAGGATGGGATAATAGTCCCGCCCCAAACAAAAAATATAGTCATGATTTGAATAGACTTTTCTTTCCAATCTGATGCATCCCATGGCCATCAATGCCCCAAGGCTGGCCACATTCTATACTAGATTCACCTAAACTAGGAGCACCTGCTGGTATCCCCTGTGCGGTCAATCGCCCATGAAAGTCAAATCGATTTCCATCCGTAACTTTAAGCGATTCGAGACCCTGGATCTATCCTTTGAAAATCAGGTCCTGGACGAAATTAGCGATCGCTACTTAATCCTTGGCGATAATGGCACCGGCAAAACCACTCTATTGCAGGCCATTGCCCTACCCCTGGCCCTGGCCACCCGACGTATTACTGACATTGCCGACTTCAACTGGAGCGGCTTTCTCCCTGGGCGCTACTGGCGCAACGGCGCACCCAAAATAGAACTCACTGTCACCTTTACCCCTGCCGAAAGACAGGCTACTCGCGATATCGCTCACCGCTGGTACGCTAACCAGCCAGACGACTTGCGCAGCAGTCATCCCTTTGTCAGCTTGAAACCCTGTACCAACGAGTCTTTCCTGGACGAAAATTTTACGGTGTTGAAAGTCTACCAAAACTAGACTCACCTACTGAAGAAACTGCCTACTTTCTCCTAGAAGATGAACAACAACATCACTACGATATTGCTGAAATGTCAGCGGGAGAACAGTCTATTTTCCCAATTCTTTATGAATTTGTTAGACAACAAATTGCTCACTCTATCGTTCTTATTGATGAAATAGATCTGAATCTGCATCCTCCAGCAGCTCAGCATCTAATGAAACAGCTTGTGAGATTAGAGCCTAACTGTCAGTTTATTATCACCACCCATTCTGAAGCTGCTAGTGCCATTGCTAGTCCCCATGAATTACATCGCCTCACTGGAGGTGCCCTTTGTCTGTAACACAGCTTTACTGTGAGGAGAGATTTTGATTGTGCTTCTAGTACCATTACCCAGCAGCCTATTGCCCTATTTGAAAATAGTATTCAAGTGGGATGGACATGGGAACGCAAAGAAATCGAAAACTATCTACTCGATCCTACCGTCGTTGAACAAACCTGGCTATCCAAGAGATGGTTTAGCCTAGAAGACTACCATCAAGCTTTGATGCAGGCGGTTGAGCGGTTACGATTCTATACTGTAGCGAGAACAGCTCTTTCCTGTTTTGGGTTTAGGAACCGTTGGGGTAGAATGTCAGTAGTTTTCCCACTGCTTACACATTTCCCAATAGCCTAGATCAGCAGTCATGTCGCGACAAAATCACAGAAATTGTCACCCTGAGTAAAGGGGATCGGCTGATTACCTCGGACAATGTTCTACAGAAATTTGATGATCTATTACCTGAATTCACTCCATCTGGACATCGGTACAATTATTTTCTGATTTATTTCTCTGGCAAAGATTTGTTTTGTGCTATGAAGCCAAGTTTAGATAACTGGCTGCCTAATCCCCAAACATCCATCCAAACCTTTACAGAACGAATTGTTGTTCAGTTAGAGCGGGCTGAAACTTCATGGACTTGGTTTCCAGAATGGTAGGCTCTTCGGCAACTATTGGAATAGCCAAATACCAAAGAAATCATCAATAGCTCAGTGTAATGGGATCAACTCAATTTGCCAGACACTGTCTGGCAAATTGGATATCGTAGTAGACAGAAGAGCCCCATCAGATAATGCTTACTTCCGTCGTTTTGGCCGACTAAACTTCGCCTGCAAGTCCGCCAAGCTAGCCGACTTCGGCGCAGCTTTCTCCACCGCCTGCTTCTTGCTCGGTCTCGGTGCAGCCTTCCCAACGCCACCATCCACCGCCTTCATACTCAACCCAATCCGCTTTAACTCCTTATTAATCTCCATTACCTTCACCTTCACCACCTGACCCACTTGTACAACCTCTTTCGGGTCCTTAACAAATCGATTCACCAACTGCGAAATATGCACCAGCCCATCCTGATGCACGCCAATATCCACAAACGCTCCGAAGTTTGCCACGTTGGTAATCACCCCTTCCAATACCATGCCTTCCTTCAGGTCTGAAATCTCATTCACTCCCTCCTGGAAGCTCGCATAGGTAAACTCCGCTCGCGGGTCCCGCCCTGGCTTCTCCAACTCTTCCACAATGTCCCGCAATGTGGGCAAACCAACTGCATCCGTCACATACCGTTGCAGCTCCAGATTCTCCAGGTTCAAATCACTCAAACCCTTTTTCCCATCCACTCCTTTATCCTTCAAAATTGTTGTAGCAATGTCATAACTCTCTGGGTGCACTGCCGTGTTATCCAACGGATTCTTTCCATCCCGAATGCGTAAAAAGCCCGCACACTGCTCATAGGCCTTCGGCCCTAACTTTGCCACCTTTAACAACTGTCGCCGATTGTTAAACGCCCCATTTTCATTGCGATAGGCAACAATATTATTGGCAATGGCCGAACTAACCCCCGATACATAGGTGAGTAATTCGCGGGAAGCAATATTCAAATCCACACCCACATAGTTCACACAGCTTTCCACGGTGGCATCTAGCTTTTGCTTTAGCTGCTTCTGATCCACATCATGCTGATACTGCCCGACACCAATGGACTTGGGCTCAATTTTTACCAGTTCCGCCAGCGGGTCCTGCAGTCGTCGAGCAATGCTAATGGCACCGCGCACGGTGATATCAAGATCGGGGAACTCTGCGATCGCAACCTCACTGGCTGAATAAATTGATGCCCCCGACTCATTCACCATCACCTTAATCGGCTTTGGATCTACACCTTTAATCACCTCCGCAACAAATGCATCGGTCTCTCGGCTAGCAGTACCATTGCCAATGGCAATCAGCTGAATATTGTGACGAGAGATCATCTCTGAGAGAATCTTTGCCGCACTCTCCTGTTTACCCGTATGGGGAAAGATCGCCTTATACTCCAGAAACTTCCCAGTTCCATCAATCGCTGCCACCTTACAGCCGGTGCGAAAGCCAGGGTCCACTCCCAACGTTGGCTTCATCCCTGCTGGGGCTGCCAACAACAGGTTTTTGATATTCACCGCAAACGTATCAATCGATTCGCCATCGGCCCAGGTTTTCTTCTCTGCAATCACCTCATTGGTGAGAGAGTTTTTCATCAACCGAGAGAAGGCATCTTTAATCAGAGTTTGATAAAACTGTCGCACATTGGCCTGCTTAGTGCGGATCTGACTGGTCTCTAAATGGTCAAGAATTTGGTCTTCATCACCGGTGAGATGAACCTTAAGGATGCCTTCTTTGTCACCCCGCAGCAGGGCCAGCAAATTGTGGGGAGCAAGCTTTGCGATCGCACATTCATACTTGCGATACATCTCATACTTAGTGCTGCCCTCGGGATAGTCCGGCTTAATTTTCGAGCTAAATACCCCCGTTTTTAGCAGCGTCTGCCGCACATAGGCCCGCAGATCCGATTGCTCTGCAACGCCCTCTGCCAAAATATCTGACGCCCCCTGCAACGCTGTTGCTGCATCGGGCACATCGTCCGTGATAAAGTTAGCCGCCAGATCTTCCAGCGATTTCACGGCTTCGCCAGTTTTATTGAGTTGAGCAATCTGCTGGGCTAGCGGTTCTAGACCTTTTTCACGGGCTATGGTGGCACGGGTACGACGTTTAGGCCGATAGGGCAGGTAAAGGTCCTCTAGCTCAGTTTTGCTGGTACAACGCTGGATGCGATCGCGTAATTCATCCGTCAGCTTGCCCTGGCCTTCAATCGACTCCAACACCGTTTGCTTGCGGTTCGTTAGCTCCGTCAGATAGGCAAACTGCTCTTCGATCTGCCGCAGTTGCCGTTCATCCAGTTCCCCCGTCTTTTCCTTACGATAGCGGGCTATAAACGGTACCGTTGCCCCCGTTTCCAGTAGTTCTAACGCTGCCTCCACTTGAGCGGGTCGAACCGATAGATCCTTGGCAATGACGGGAGCAAACTGCATAGGGAGTTTCTAAGAAAATAAGTCGCCATGATTATAGCGAGTCATACTTGCCCCCAATCGTCCTTAATTGCTATACCGTGAAACTACAGATGCTGTCCCAGAGTTATGAAACGACCCGTAGGTGTGACAATTTTGGCCATTATTGATGGTTTACAGGCCATATTGCTAGGTCTGATGGGGATTGCTGCCTTTTTTCTAAGCAAAATAATTCTAGAGCAGATGCGTCTAGAGCCTGAGATGTCGGGGCTATTAGAGCAACTGCCTCCAGAGGTCATAGAAACGTTTCCTAAAGTGATGGGGGGAATATTTCTAGTGCTGGCATTGGCGAACGCTGCGATCGCAATTGGCCTATGGGCGCTACAGTCATGGGCCTGGTACTTAAATCTAATGCTGCAGGCCCTGGGTATTTTTGGCAATTTAGGGGGCCTACTGATGGTCAACCCCATCAGTTTGGCAGCTGTGGCCTTTAGTGGCTTCTATATCTATTACTTTTTGCAACAACCTGTGCAAGAAGCCTTTGGCGTTCGTAATGGGTTTTGAAAAAATGTCAGGAAATCCTATGGATTAACATGCGAGATTGATATAGAAGAACAATATCTTTGTTGAGTTTGCACATCTGAAAATCAGGGATTTGCATCTTTTTACATCTTCATGTGTCCATTCTTAAATGCTGTCTCAATTGTTTCAGGAGAGATCACCGTTTCATATTCAGAGGGTGATTGTGTCGGTTGCTATTAAAAAACAGTGAACCAGATCCCTGGTTCACTGTTTGTCGTTGTTGATGGTGTTGCGAGAACTATTTCACACCAGTTGCGATCGCCTCTGGTTTCTCATCACTATCTTCCTCTCGACCCAGCCCCGTTAGCCGCCTTAGCAGAGAGCCAATACCTTCATTAAACTGAGCGATAAAGGTGAAACATACCGGCACCACCACCAGGGTGAGTAGGGTGGCTGTCGAGAAACCACCAATAACGGCAATGGCCATGGGGCTACGGGTTTCACCGCCAGCACCCCACTCCATGGCAATGGGTACCATGCCTGCCATGGTGGAAATAGAGGTCATCAAAATTGGGCGGAGTCGTGTCAGACCCGCTTCAATCACCGACTGCCGGAGGGCAATTCCTTTTTCTCGGGCCATCAGGGCATAGTCCACCAGCAGAATTGAGTTTTTGGTCACCAGACCCATTAACAGAACGATGCCGATCAAGGCAAACAGCCCCAAGGGTTTCTGGGCAATCATCAGTCCCAATAGTGCCCCACCAATACACAAGGGCAGAGCGACCATCACCGCAAAGGGATAGATAAAGCTGTTGTACAGCAAGACCAGTACTGCGTAGATCATGACAATCGCCGTCGCCAGGGCAATACCAAACCGGCTAAAGACTTCTCGCATGATTTCGGCATCGCCGGAGGGTTGTTGAGAAACCCCTGCGGGGAGATTGACAAAGGAGGGAAGGGCATAAACTTGCTGTAACCCTTGACCCAGGGTGATGCCGTCTAAGTTGGCACCAATGGTGACCTGCCGGGAGCGGTCTAATCGATCAATCTGGGCTGGGCCACTGCCAAACTCGATGTCGGCAACGGCAATCAGAGGAACCAGCTGTCCCTGGTTATTGAGAACCTTGAGGTTTTCTAATGTGGATAGGTTATTGCGAAACTCTGAGGCTAGCCGTACCCGAATAGGAATCTGGCGGTCGCCCACATCAAATTCCGCCAGGTCAGATTCGGCATCACCCAGTGTGGCCAGGGAGGCAGTACTGGCAATGTCTCTGACTGTTACACCCAAGTCAGCTGCCCGTTGCACATCAGGGCGAATCAAAATCTCGGGCTGTACCAGGTTGGCACTGGAACTCACCTCCACCAACCCAGAAATCTGGCGCATTTCCTGGGTGAGGGCATCGGACGTGGCCTTGAGAGCTGCAGGATTGTCACTGCGCAAAGTCACCTCCAGGGCTTTACCGCTACCACCCGCGCCACCCTGGTTTTCAAAACTAATGCGGGCACCGGGAATCTGTCGTAGCACCTGGCGCATATCGTTTTCAAACTGGCCTCGCGATAGGCGTTCTTGTTTGGGTTTTAGTCGAGCTACGGCTGAGGCTTCGGCGGGCTCTTGGGAAATGTATACGCTATCTACGGCGGGATTTGCTTTAAGCCGATCACTCACGTACTGGGTAACCAGCTCTGTTTTGGCCAGGGTACTGCCCGGCGGTAGATCGATGGCCAGGCTAGATAAACCCGTGTCACCGGCGGCAAACAAACTGGTGGGAATAAACCGCGACAACATCAGGCTGGCAATGAAAAAGCCAATGGCTAAGCCTACCGTTAAAATTCGATGGCGCAGTGCTCCCCGCACCAGTCGAAAGTAGGGCAGTAGCCCCTTGGGTACGTAGATATCTCCAGCTCGGTAGCCATCGGCTTGACCGGGAGACTTTTCTTGCACTGGTTTTGGTTTGAGTAAATAGGCCGCCATCATGGGGGTCATCAGACGGGCCACCAGGGTAGAAAACATGGTGGAGACGGCTACGGTGACGCCAAAGGGCTGGAAAAACTGACCGGGCACCCCACCCATAAAGGCCACGGGCAAAAATACGGCCACAATGGTGGCCGTGGTGGTCACCACCGCTAACCCCACCTCAGCCGTAGAATCCATGGCCGCCCGCATGGGACGTTTACCCATGTCGATGTGCCGTTCTACGTTTTCGATTTCTACAATGGCGTCGTCCACCAGGTTGCCGACCGCCAGGGTGAGGGCCAGCAGGGTCATGCTGTTGAGGGTATAGCCCAGGGATTGCAGAACAATAAAGGTGGGGATAATCGAAAGAGGTAGGGCGGTGGCGGTAATTAATGTGGTGCGCCAGTTGCGTAGGAAAACGCTAACAACAATAACTGCGAGTAGGGAGCCAATAATGAGGGCATCAATGGAGGCTTTATAGGAATCGCGAACGTCGGTGGCACGGGTGTAGATCAGGTCAAATTCGACGTCGTCGAGGGTTTCGGTAAGGGTTGCGATCGCATCTTGCACCCCATCTTCCACCGTTACTAACAGACTGCCATTGCTGCGAAATACAGAAAACGACACCACCGGCTGATTGTCTAAATAAGCCGATTGCCGTTTTTCACCAAAGTCATCCTCAACGGCTCCCAAGGTATTTAAAGGCACCGTATTGCCATCGGGTAGGAGAATACCCAGATTCTGTAGACGTTCCACCGTGGGTGCACTACCCAGTGTGCGAATGCCCTGTTCCTGGCCCAAAATGTCGCTGCGACCACCGGGCAGGTTGATATTGGAATTACGGATCTGATTGTTGACCTGGGTAGCAGTGATACCGAGAGCGTCTAGCTCATTGGGATTGAGATCGACGATAATCTCGCGATCCACCCCACCAAACCGGCGTACCTGGGCTACACCTTTTACCGACAGCAACTCCGTCGCAATGGTGCGATCCACCAGGTCACTCAAATCCTCCACCGATCGTGTTCCAGAACTGACCGTATACGTCAGCATCGGTCCGCCTTCAAATTTGAGACGTCGTACCTGGGGTTCCTGAGCATCTTGAGGCAGTTCAGCCCGCACTCGGGTGACGGCATCTCGCACATCGTTGGTGGCCTGTTCCGTATCCACTCCCAGGTCAAAACTGATCACCGTGGTGGAATTACCATCGGTTACCGTCGAGCGCACATTGTCGATATTGCCAAGGCCAGAAACCGCATCCTCCACCGTTTTGGTGATCTGGGTTTCCATCTCTTCTGGACCGGCTCCCAGCTGATTCACCGACACAATGACTGCCGGAATATCAATATTCGGGTTGGCATCAATGCCTAACTGGGTAAACGACAGCCAGCCTGATAAAGTCAGCACCAAAAACAACACCAGCGTCGGCACCGGTCGACGAATCGACCACTCAGAAATATTCCAATTCATGGGTTAGTCTCCGATTATTCCGCTGGGGTGGTTTGAGTTGATGGGTCTGTAAAGGGCGATGACACAACAGATACCGGATCGCCTGGTTGCAAATAGCTTGCCCCCTCCACAATCACTTGAGTACCCTGATCTAGCCCCGATAAAATTTCCAGTCGTTCCGGCTGATTGGCGGTTGCCGGGAGTCGCGCTCCAACGGTGACGGTGACCAGCTCTGCCGCTCCTGATTCATCCACCGTAAAGACCTTAAAGGTGTCGTCTGCCTGGGGCAGTATCGCCGTCGCTGGCAGCACCATGCCGGTGCGTTGACCCGTCATGAATTCGGCCTGTAGAAACATCCCTGTGCGTAATTCGCTATTGGCCGACAGACTGACATTGACCGCTGCCTGGCGAGTTTGTTGATCGATTAAAGGTTCAATAGAACGCACAGACCCCGATATCTTAATTTGGTTGTTGGTTGAGGCGGTCACCATCACCGGAGTGCCGACCTGAATATTAGACAGCTGCCGTTGAGGTAGATCCACCACTAATTCCAATAAACCGTCTTGAACCATGGTGAATAGAGCGGTGCCCGTGGATGAGGTATCCCCAACCGTGGCCTGTCGCTCAGCAATTTGACCAGCCGCCGGGGCTGTGACGACGGTTTGGCCTAACTGGGTCTCTAGGCGGCTAATCTCGGCACCGCGACTGTTTACGGTGGCTTGGGCACTTTGGACTGCGGCTTTGGCCACACCGACGGCTTCGCGAGCCGTAATGGCTTCAGTGCGGCGGCTGTTTAACTCTTGTGAACTAATGCCCCCTTGTTCGTAGAGGGTCTGGTAGCGGTTAAAGTTTTCCTGAGCTTCGGCAGCCGTTGCTTCTGCTTGGGCCTGCTCTGCCCGCTCTTGCACCACCTGTGCTTCTGCCTGGGCATAGTTGGCCTGAGCTTGAGCAATCTGAGTTTGCAGTACTGAATCATCCAGAACGGCTAACACCTGTCCTGTACTCACTTGATCGCCTGCGCGCACTCGCACATCACGAATCTGCAAGCCACTGACTTGGGGAGAAATCTGTAGTAAGTCAAATGCTTGCACGGTTCCCGTAGCTGCTAAAGACTGTTGAATATTGGCCGATTGCAGCCGTTGTGCAGTCACACTGGTAGCGCCAGATGGATCCACCGTAGTGGCTGCGGCTGGAATTTCTGCTGGCTCAGATGCTGGCCGTGATAGCAGTCTCCCTCCCACAAAGGAAACCCCAATCCCCAGCAGTAGTCCCAGTCCTAAACCCCGTATCCCCACCAGGGCAGAGCGCTGCTTGGGTGAAGCATTAATCAAAGCAGCACCATTCGCATACTGACCATTGGTAGATTCTTTGAGTTGAGGGTCGTCTTGAAAATTTCGATACGTCACAGCCTAGAAAATACCAGTACAACTAAAGGACAACCCTGTTTACAGGACCCCCTGTAAACAGGGCCCCTGTTTATCGGATGCCTGTATAAGAAATCTGACGTTGCTGAGCCTGGGAGGCTTGAATCTGAAAAATAACGATCCGGGGCAATGCAGACAGAGCTATGTATCCCCTAGATCAGCAACAGTAGAAATCTTTAACAAATGTAAACCTGTTGCCATTATGGCGTATCCTTGCATGACTTTGATCACAGCCAGTGACAGTTTTATTTGGCACCCTAACGTCAGGCATGGGGCAAAATTTCTAACTATACTGCCGCCCATGTCGGCATCAGGTATCTATCCGCGATATGCCAGTCAGTGTCATGGCGTGCTGTGTAGCTTAGTCAGTGCATATTGAAAAAATGCGCACTTGCGATCGCAGCCAGACAATCCCTGCCCACACCCTGGAGTTCTTTTGTAGAGAAGACCTCGGATATAGCAGTGGGATCAGGCTGGGAGAGGCTGTCAATATCTAATTTTAAATTTTTGTCAGTAAACCATATGCAACCTGCGCTGCGCATACATTCCGTTACAGTACCTTTGGCTATATAAGGGTAGCCCTACGGTGTGTTAGCGTTAGCTCAGCTTTAAACGCAGTGCCCTTATTTCCTCCCATAAAAGCAGCCCTTACCATGTTCAATGTCACCGAGATTCTAATCGCTGATTTTGTTGAAAAACTACGTCTTGGCTATCGACGCACCTACGGTGGGCTGCACCATGACTACGAAGAAATTATTGCTTGGGCTGGCAGCATGGCCCTTGAAAATATTGCCAATAGCGATGCCCTGTACCACAATGTCGAGCATACTATTTTAGTCACACTGGTGGGTCAAGAAATCCTCAGGGGTAAACATACTCGCGAAGGAGGTGTCACCGCTGAAGATTGGCTGCACTTCATCATTTCCCTGGTTTGCCATGACATTGGCTATGTCAAAGGTGTCTGTCGTGACGACCTTGACCATGAACACCTGTATGCCACGGGCCATGGCGATATGATTAAACTTACTCCCGGTGCCACTGATGCGGCGTTGACACCCTATCACGTTGACCGTGGCAAGCTATTTGTCGCAGAACGTTTTGGTAACAATGAGCGGATTGATGCTAAACGGATTCAACATAGTATTGAACTCACTCGCTTTCCAGTACCTAAAGAAGAGGACCATCAAGACACAATTAACTATCCAGGGTTAATTCGAGCAGCAGATTTAATTGGTCAGCTGAGTGATCCCCGTTACCTCAAAAAGATCAGTGCCCTATTCTATGAGTTTGCCGAAACGGGTCAAAATAAGGAGTTGAAATATGAAACTCCCCACGATCTGCGCCGTAACTATCCTAAGTTTTACTGGGGAGTTGTTCACCCTTATATCCATGACAGTCTACGCTATCTAGCTCTAACTCAAGAGGGTAAGCAAATTATTGCTAACCTTTACTCCAACGTCTTCATCGTTGAATATGAGCAGGATTTGCTACCCCTGTGATGGCTGTCTCGTGCACCACCTGTCATAGAGTGAGCAAGGTGTTGTACGCAATCGGAGCATAGGGAATAGATGGAGTCCCAACAGCTGCCACTGATTGGGTGGCGTGAGTGGGTGAGGCTACCTGAATTTGGGATCACCAGTGTTAAGGCAAAAGTAGACACAGGGGCTCGTTCCTCGTCGATCCATGCCATCAACATTGAACAGTTTGATGCCGGTGGCATCCAAAAAGTGCGATTCCAAATTGCTCCGGTTCAGCATGATGATCGGCAGCTGGTGCAAGCCGAGGCAAAACTCCTTTGCCAACGGACGGTAACGGATTCCGGTGGCCACACAGAAAAACGCCCTGTGGTGCTCACCGCTGTATCTCTTGGCGGTGCCACCTGGCCCATTGAGCTTACCCTTGCCAATCGAGATGTGATGGGATTTCGTATGTTGCTGGGGCGTCAGGCCATTCGCGATCGCTTCTTAGTCCACCCTGGTCATTCGTTTTTGCAGAGCAGTCGGAGGCTATCAAAGAGTGAAGAGCCAATGTAGAAGGAGGTATGTAGACCTCAGCATTCAAAACTAAGAACTTTTCCCCATTCTCCATCGCCAATTGCCCTCTCCAACCTCACTCTATGGAATCATAGGTTAAATAGGTTTTTCGGTGCCTTTACTCAGTTTGCGCTTCCTATGAAAATCGGTGTGCTGTCCCGTGATGCGTCCTTGTACTCCACCCGCCGGCTATTGGAAGCAGGCAACAAACGTGGTCACATGATGAAAATCATCGACCATATGCGTTGCTACATAGAAATAACAGCTGATAGTCCTCGGTTAATTTATCAAGGCAAACCGCTGACCGATATTGATGCGGTGATTCCACGTATTGGTGCTAGCTACACGTTCTATGGCACCGCTGTTGTGCGCCAGTTTGAGATGATGGGGGTGCTCAGTGCCAACGGCTCTGATGCCATTGCGCGCTCCCGTGACAAACTACGCTGTTTGCAATTGCTTTCTAAGGAAGGGGTGGGATTACCGGTCACCGGATTTGCCCATTCCACTAAAGATACAGAGGGAGTCATTGAGCTGGTGGGGGGAGCCCCGCTCGTGATTAAACTGCTGGAGGGTACCCAGGGAATCGGTGTTGTTTTAGCAGAAACATACCAGGCGGCAAAGTCTGTAATTGAGGCGTTTCGCGGTTTGGATGCCAATATTTTGGTCCAAGAATATATCAAGGAAGCCAAAGGCCAGGACCTGCGATGCTTTGTTATCAATAATCAAGTCGTGGCATCCATGAAACGCCAGGGAGCGCCCGGTGAATTTCGCTCTAATATTCATCGGGGTGGCAGCGTACGCCGTGTCAAACTCAGCAACCAAGAGCGAGATACTGCCGTTAGGGCTGCCATGGCCATGGGGCTTAAAGTGGCGGGTGTGGACCTGTTGCGGTCTAGCCAAGGACCTGTTGTCATTGAGGTTAACTCTTCCCCCGGACTAGAGGGCATTGAGCGGGCAACAGATATCGATATTGCCAGCAAAATTATTCAGTATCTAGAACAACAATGGCGAATCAAGCGCAAAGCTCAGGAGGAGAAAAGGAAATAGCGGATGAAGAGCTTTAAGTTGTGAATTTTAAGTTTTGAGCTGCTGACCTTCAATCCGTTGCGACCAGTATAGGTAATTCAGTCACTCAAAACCAAGTAGTTAAAATTTCCCCTAACCGGCTCAGGGCAAGTTATTGACTGCCCATTGCCCGTGCCCCACGGCCTATTCTCCCTGCCACTCCCCTTCCATCTAGTTCGATTAAGATTTACCATCAGATACGAAACAATTCGCAACACTGAAGGGACAAGAGTCATGCCCAAGGCAACTTGGAATGGGGCTGTGCTAGCCGAGAGTGACAACTGTGAGGTGGTTGATGGGAATCAATATTTCCCACCTGAGACCTTGAATATGGACTATTTTAAGCCGAGCACTAAGACTACAACCTGTGGTTGGAAAGGGGTGGCGAACTATTACACCCTTGACGTGGATGGCCAACAAAACAAAGATGCTGCTTGGTACTACGCAGACCCTAAGGAAGCGGCTAACAATATCAAAGGTTATGTTGCTTTCTGGCGCGGTGTCACTGTAGAGGTTTAATTCTGTGGGGGATGTTGTTATCAGCTTTGAAGCAGGCTGGCTGCTCCAAGGCTTATGGTGCTTATTGTCTTTATTGCTCGTAGAGATGGTGCGAGATACCTACCATGTGGTAGGCCATTTTTGGCAACCATTTATTCAACTCCATAATTGGCATCACAAGGTTTATCGTAAGGACTATTCTGTTGTGAGCGATGAGCTGTACCGTAAGGCTCAGCTTTATAACGATGTGCCTGAGGCGCTGGTGATGATGGCGGTGATGGCGTTGTTGGCGCTTTTCACTCCCATATGGGGATTTTGGTTAGGATTTTTCTATGGTGCTGTTTTTTTGATCGCAGCGCTGTTGAGATCGCAAGGGTTTCTTCGTAGCACGGACCTGACCCACAAGCCAGGTCCGTTCAATGCGCCACCTCGGGTATGGTTTGTTAACCGTGCGTATCACTGGCGGCATCACTTTGATGAAACTACTGCCTACTATTCAGGCTATTTCACCCTATCGGACAAGCTTATGGGTACGGCACTGTCTCTCAAGGGCAAAACTGTCGCTGTGACTGGGGCCTCTGGCACCCTGGGACGTGCCCTGATTAAACGTCTGGCTGCCCAGGGGGCAAAGCCCATTGCCATCAGCCGAGCGGCGGATGCTGTTATTGAAGGGGCTGTTAAGGTCATTCCCTGGCGTTCAGGCCATGAGAACGAACTTAAGGAGGCCTTAAGCCGAGTAAATATTCTGGTAATTAACCATGGGGTCAATGTGCACGGTGAGCGGTCGGCAGATGCGATCGCCAAGTCCCTTGACGTGAACGCGCTCTCTGCCTGGCGATTGATGGAGGTATTTTTAGAAACTGTGGACAATCGCTTAGGTCCTGCCACGAAAGAGCTGTGGATCAATACCTCTGAAGCTGAGGTAAATCCTGCTTTCAGCCCGCTATACGAAACATCAAAACGTCTGCTAGGAGATCTAATCACCCTGCGCCGTCAAGATTCACCCTGTGTGATTCGTAAACTTGTGCTGGGGCCATTTAAGAGCCAGTTAAACCCCGTGGGTGTGATGTCGGCTGACTGGGTTGCAGGCGCAATTGTTGCTTTAGCTAAGCGAGATATTCGGAACATTATCGTCACGATCAACCCGATTACCTATGTCATGTTTCCGATTAAGGAAATAATGCAGTCGCTCTACTTTAAGCTGTTCTCTAAGGGGGAGAATATTCGGTAATTGGAAGGGGTGGAGGTTAGATTCTGAGGTTATTGGTTATTGGTTATTGGCTACTGGTTGATGGCTATTGGTGACTCCGCAGACACAATGCCATGTCGACAGCTAACTAATAACCAATAACCAGTAACACTCCCCTACTCCTTTCCCTTCGTAACCTGTTTAAGCTTCTGTTTAAGCAATAACTTAAAAAACGGTAAATCATCTAGTAAATAGCGTTTCCACAAGCGTTTAGGCTCAGACATTAGTCGATATAGCCACTCAATGCCTAAACTGCTCCACAATTGCGGTGCTCTGGGTTTGTTGCCTGCTTCAAAATCTAAGGCGGCCCCGACCGCCATAAAGATTTTTACCTTGGGCATATGGCTACGATATTTTGCGATCCATAGTTCTTGTTTAGGCGCGCCCACCCCCACAGCTAAAACCGTAGCTTCTGAGGCGTTAATAATGTCAATGATTGACTGGCATTCAGCCTCATCTTTTTCAAAACCGAAAGAAGGTGAGTGGGCTGCAATCACCATGTCTCGTCCAAACCTGGCATTAATATTCACTTGGGCTTGTTTGGCAACACCTTTGGCACCTCCCAAGAAGAAAATTGTGATGCCTGGGTTGTTGCGGTGATAATCGCAAAACAAAGGGAGTAAGTCAGACCCTGATATCTTTTCCTTTAAGGGTTTGCCCAACAACTTAGATGCATACATCAAAATTTGACTATCGCATACCTTGTAATCTGCTTGGCGATAGGCTTCCTGAAATTCAGCATCGTCCTGGAGCTTCATCAGATGATCCACATTCGGTGTGAAAATCACGCCTCTTGTGAGCTCTGCTAAAAACTGACGCTGAGAGATATTATCAATTTCCACCCCTAAAATTTCGACCCGCTCGCGCAGTCGTGCACGCTGCCGCTCAAGCATTCCAGCCGCTGTGGAAGTTAAAACAGCGACGCGAAACAGACGCTTATAATCAGAGGGCGTAGGCCTCTGTAGAACCTGCTGACTCATGGGAACTTAGGGAAGTGCACTGACTAGAATGTTCCCCAGTCGCCGGTAAATGTCACCTGGCAGTTTCCTAGTTAAAATAATTGGATGTTTGATGCAAATTAGGCGTCACCGTCATTCATTAATGCCCGAGGTACCTGTTTAGGCGCATCGGTTGCTTGGGTAATAGGGAGATTGAAATTAGCCTGAAGGACCTTGTGACCCAGGGTATTATTCATATGAGGATTAGACGTTTGGCACTATGCAGCGTTTGCACGCTAAGTATTGACTTATGTAAAATCCTCAAGGGCTAGGTAATCTGACCCGCCACTGGAATGCTCATCCTAAGAGCATTTTACCCTGAGAACTATGGCCTCGGTAAACACCCAAGAGAGCGTGACAATGCCCAGCGTAACCGATACAGCTTTTTACGATACCACTATTGCCTTCCGTCGTTTTGATGAGTGGCTACTTGGTAATTTTGGCGAAAAGATGACAGTGGGTGAGCGACTTCAGGTGGCCGCATCATTGACAATGTCCGCTCAAATCAGTGCTTTGACAGAAAGTGTGTCAGAGATGGATTTATCAAAAATTGAAAAATCCCTCAAAGAAATTGGAGTAAATATAAAACCCTAATAATTTTGCTATCTATTAATACGATTAAACTGGGCCACATTGATAGACAAAATTAATTTTTAAATGTCATTTGTTTAGGCATTTTTCTTTATTTTGTTACCTTTAATACGAAATGCTGGTCGATGCCCGTTCAGCAAAAAGGCCCCGGCATATTCCAGGGCCTTATTTAAGGCTATCGACGCTTGGAACTTAATAGCTTGGGCTATTACCGACGAACGGCTTTGAACGGTACATAGGCCTTTTCAGCGTGATAGAGATGGCAATGGTCAATGATGCTGCGCATAAATTTCCAGGTGAACTTTTCCTCACGAATATGCACCCGGTCTCCCCAAGCATCCTTCAAGCTTTGGTGAGCCATACGCAGGTTATAGGCTGGGATACCTGTAGAAATATGGTGGGGCACATGGACGCTGATATCGTGGCATAACAATTCGATCCATTTAGGGTAGTCGCAGTGAACCGTACCGGCCAATTGAGATTCCACTTCATTCCAGGTTTCCTCAGGATAAAACTGGATATCAGGCGCTGTATGGTGTACCAGCGTAAAGGTGCTCATCCAGAAGTGATAGCCTATCCAGGGCATCAACCAGAACTTGACCCAACCCCAAACACCTAAGGTGGCAATCATTGTGGGGAAAACAATAGCTGCAAATATAACAACGACCGCAATGGATACTTGAGCCTTACGCTTATCCCGCTCAGCAAAGTTATTTAGATTAAAGTGAATGCCGGCCCAGTGAATAATGGAAGCCAGCCACCAAAGACGTCCACGCATTAGCCAGTAAGCCGTCTGCATGAACTTGCTTTCTGATGTATAGGTATCGATAGTCCAGGGATGCCAAGCGTTATCGACATCTTGCTTATTGGTATGGCGATGGTGATGGTCGTGGAGTAGTCGCCAGGGGTGGAAGGGATAGATTAGGGGAGCAAAGGAGATGTAACCAACGATGTCATTAACCCAACGACGTTTGGCAAAGGACCGATGACCGCAGTCATGCCCGATGACAAACCAACCCGTTAGAGCTGTACCTGCAAAGAACCAGGCAAAAGGGAGCAAAAACCAAGGTGATAGGGCGATCGCAATATACCCTAAAATCGTCATTACAACGCTTAGACCCACCTGTTGCCATGCCTTGCGAGAATTTTTCTTAAAGCACTCCTTCGGTATGGTGTTGATCACATCTCTCAGCGTTACATTAGCCAACGGCCCATCAGAAAGCCGATCGGTTGATAACCTATCAAGTGTTGCGGTCATAAAATTTTCCACGCTCTGAATTGACAATCGTCGTTGCAAACTACCGCCCAGGTGGTGCTGGGACGTTTTTGGTTAGCAGTCCTCAGCAGCCATTTACAACGCCACTAAAAAGCACACTACAACCGGAAACGGCTGCCATGCGCCGGACCAACCCCCCTGCAACGGGGAGGGCAGCTCTGCTTAATATTTGTTAGAGCTGCTTAACAAATTGTTTTGATTCTACTATGGCGTGGTTGCGTTCTCAGATGAATTGAAAGGTGTCAATGGAGTTCCTTTGAGCATTGAAGATAAATGCCTCATTGTTTAATTCGTTATGCCACAAATCAATAAATATGTAGTAAGTAATGTCTATCTTGGTCATCCCTAACTTAGGGGGTGATTGCATCAGGTGACCACAGTCAAACCCCTAGGACTTGAAAAAAGCACAGATGACTTGGGTCGCAATATCATCGGCTACGGGCTGACCATCACGGCGGATATATTCATGGGTATGGCAGTTATACCGACCCATGGGACGACGGGTATCGTCTACCTGCACCACAGCTCGGTACTCCCAGTAATATTTAGCACTCCGGGTGATTTTTAGAACACAAACCTGGTGATTATCCACCGTTCGGCATAAGGGTGCTGCCTGGATAGCTGGAACTAGCAACAAGTTGAATAACAATACTAGGCCCAGTAGTTCTCCTGCCAAACATAACTTTTTTAACATGGTTAACATTAGGTCAGCACAACTTACCGATGGCGGATTTAACGCACCAATGGATGTTTAGGACCATCATAGGAGACCTGCAACAACAAATCAGCATTAGTATGCTGACCTTGGTCAATGGAGAGCTGAGCTAATTCTGCGAGAACTGCCCGCCAACCATAGGAAAAAATCATCTGTTGCAGAGCATGGGTGAGGTTGTTATCCATAAAATTTAGAGATTTTCTTTAAAATCCTTTAAGACTTTTTGATGATAGGGCTCTCAAAATCACAAATGCATCCGTAGGGTTAAGGATACGTCCAGGTGCGATTTTATAAGTGAACATTCCTGTGTATTGCGGAGAATGGGCCATGGCTTACTTGATAGGATGAGTACTTTCACGTAAAGCAAAAGCGATGGTGTTAGCCAGACAATATTTGGGTTCTGTATTGATCGGTGGTTTAGTTGCGATCGCAGCCTGCGGTAAGTTCGCAATGCACTAACTTGATGCTACCTTGCTTTGTGGTGAGCTGAGCAAGGTTGAGTGACGACGAACGAATTTAATCCAGGCCAAGCTATCGGATATTACCGGGTTTCCACCCAGCGCCAAGAAGAGGAGGGTCATGGTCCCGAGCGATACCTTGAGCGGCTAGAATCCGTAGGGATTAATCCAGTCGATATATATTTTGATGCGGAATCTGGGGGCAAATACGAGCGGGAAGACCTACAAAAAGCGCTCGCTCGATTAAAGGAGCCCGATAAACGTTTTTTTGTAATCCCGTACCACTCCAGGCTCCATCGTGACATTGGGGTTTGGGCTCGGATTAGAGATGCCATCCTATTAAATGGATGCGAGCTAATCGAACTCGATAAGGGTCTATCCCCTCGCGATTTGGTTAGTGCTGCTGGCAACCTTCAGGCAAACTTAGACGCCACCTTCGCGCAGTACCAACGCGACCAAGCCAGGGAGCACAGCACTAAGGGACATGCATTTCGGCGCAGTCAAAACCGTATTGTCAATCCTCGGTTTGGGTACACCAAAGATGCAGGGCAAAAATTGATTGTCAACGAGGATTTGTTCCCTGGAGGCAATGGCAAAACTTACAGGGAAGTAGCCATTGAGGTGATCGATACTCTAATTGAACTCGGAGGCTACCGGGCAACTTGCCGGGAGATGGCAAAACGATATGGTGAGCATCACCCTGATAGGAAAGGAGTAGCTAAAAACTTTCCTGCCAGTGCCAATGGACTGAAGCGGTGGATCAAGTGCCCAACATTGCGCGGCTATCTGGTTGATTTTCCAGGGCTTCCTAATGAATTAGTGCGGGAGGGCGAGCACGAAGCGATCATGGACCCTGACCGGTGGCGAGCAGTTAAGGCCACCATTGAACACATATCGTCAGTCCCTAACCCGGTCAACGACGTACAGCATCAGCGCAGGCCACTGGCAGGGAAAATAATTTGCGGGCTATGCGGGGGCAAGCATAACGGGAGCAGCGTAATCACCAAAGGGCGACGGTACTCTTACTTGGTCTGCCGAGGGAATCTAGACTCAGCTATCAAAAGAACGTGTGAGTATAAAAACTCAATCAAAGAAGCTGACTTTTATAAAGAAGTAATTAGACAGGTGTGCGATCACGCTATAAGCGTCGCACAGGAACTTTCCGAACCAAATACAGAGGAAGATCCCAAAATAATCAAACTGGGAAATGAAATCGAAAAACTTCAGTCAATGGAAGACCCGCTACTGAGTGAAGTGATACGGATCAAACAGAGTCAGTTGTCTCAACTTAGACAGGACGCTGAAGAAACTGTTACTAGAGAAGATGTCGAAATGTATGAAATAGTAGCGGCAGACCCTGAATTTTGGGAAGAACTAGAACCGCATGAATTACGGGTAATTCTTGACACCCTGGTCAAGCGGGCTGTTGTAAAGGCAAAGTCTTTGCCACTTTCACGGAGAGTGGAGGTGGAGTTTTATCGCTAGCCCCGTATTTTTTTGCATAAAATTCTTTAGCTCGCCTTTGAAATATCTCTTTTGCTGATGTCACCGCTCCACCCTCCTAGCTGCTGCCATCTCCCAACACCGCTCCAGATGCAGTTTTGCCCGCCACCACACCACGAAGCGCCAAGCTCTGACCAGTAGGGATCTCAGGCGCGCATGCCATGGGCGGGGTTCCCACCGGGCTTCGAGCCGGGCCCGAAAGTTTTCTATGTTTTGCTTCTCGATGGGGTTCATTACGCTGCCTCCAACAAACTCAACTGGTCATACCTCCCCGCCATCCTTTGCCCCCCGAACTCCCAAAAACCCTCTATCGGGCAATCGTCCCTGTGGCTCCCGTTGTTCATCGTGGCCAAAGCTCACAACCTCGCACACCTGATCGGGAAACAGCGGTACGGGATGACCCTCCCGAGCCTTGGGGACAACGAGGTCACCGGGTGAATATTCCGCTTGAACAGGTTCGGGCTTTGGCAGGGTAGAGGCTCTTTTTACTGCCTGAGCATCGTTCGTTAACAGTCTTAAATCCTTTCCAGCAAAAGGTTTCAGCGGATCTGACAAGGTGTTCGTTAAGGGGTCAGGTTGCGCCGCCGTCGGCGGGTCGAAGACTGAGAGCTGAGCTGATGGGAAATTATCCATGATCTCCTCCTACCCAATCCTTGGGGTTAATTTTTCTTGCTTCAACGACTCGACAATCGCTCTAAGTTCATCCGCCATTGCTTGATTACCCCAAGTCTTGCTAGCTACTGAAAAGCAAAGCCCGTCTAACTCTTTGGGGTTACCCACCAAGCAGCTGACTAAAGGGTCGTAAACATAACCAGGGCAAACCTCATAGGTGACCCAAACGTTGCTTCCTTCGCGGATTACGTCCCAGTACTGTAAATTCATCATCTTGCAATACCCTCCCGCAGTTCTCTCAATTGCGTTTTCTCTTCGCCGCTCAGATGCCCCCACACCTGCTGTTTTTGTCCTTGAGTGAGGCATCCTAGTAGCTCAAGGTCTTGAGCGGCTTGCTGACCCCCCTGGACATCACTCAGGCAACACTCGCGAACGATCAGCAGGCAGGTATCTAGCGCTTCCTTGTCGAGTGGTCCGATAATGTCGCCTTGAGGGGTGAGGTCGGCTACGTTCCACACCTGTCCGCTGGCAGTCTTGATTTTTTCGACTTCGCCCGTGGTTTTGTTGGTGCCAAGCTTGGCGATGCGATCGATCATGCTAAGGCGGTAGTTGAGGGCAGAAGCGCCGATAGTTAGCTCACTCATGCTGAAGCCCTCCTGGATCTCGTTTCAGCAATATCTCTTTCAAGCCTCCGCAGGTCATCACGTTTCGATTGCTGACAGAACGTCTGGCGAGAGGCTCTCATCCGATCTCCTACCCAGAAGTGGATGGCCCAGCGGCTGATGTCCTTGTAGCTAACAGTCACGTTGGCGCTATGAGCTAAGTCCAGGAACTCTTGGAACGACTGATGCAGAGGAAGGCTTAAATCAAGCTCAGCCATGCAGCCCTGTTCGACCTCTTCGGTGATATTCCCCTTGCTCCTCGAATCGGTAGCGGTCTTTTGCTGAGGCTTAGGTGTCTGTGGCTTTAGTAAGTCCAATTCTGACCATCGCTGCCCCGCAACTCGGATAGCAAGCCATCGGCACGCATCACCTCGCAAGGCTGGTTGATTTGTTTGCTTGAGCTGCGCGATCGCTGCCTTGATCGCTTCATCGCTCCAGCCGTTTAGCCTGTCGCCCTTACTGGCATCCCAAATCCATTGAACGCCCCATTGCTCCATGTTGCTGTAATCAGGGTGATAAGTTTTGCCACCGGAATGGTCGCGATTGAACCGCGCCTCCATAGCCGCCGTTGGGTGCATGTAACGCTCGCTGCGCAAAACCGGCTTTTGAGGGGAGGGGCTTTGGGGAGGGGTGTCTACTTCTGTTTCATCCAATTGGTTGCCGATGAGGGCGGCTGGCTCAACAGAGCCGCCCGATTCTTCGGTAAGGGGGTAGGGGGATTCTTCTTTTTTTTCTTCTTTATTTAGATCTTTATTTCTTATCCCCTGTTTTAGGGGAACCTGATCCCCTGTTTTAGGGGAACCTGATCCCTCATGATGAGGGATCCCCTGTTTTAGGGGATCCCCTGTTTTAGGGGTACTCAGTTTGAGTCCTTCGAATTTGATTTGGTATTTAAATGAGTTTTGTTTTTGGCTATTGACGCAGGGAGTCTTGTTAATCCAGTTTCGCTGCAAAAGCGATTGAACACTTCGGGTGACTGTAGACTCCGACAGTCCTGTGGCGCTTTGAATAAAGTGCAGGCTTAGCTCATGATCTTTTCTGTGAAAGCCAAGGGTGTAGCGGCATATCGCCATTACTACCTTGAATTCGCCTTTAGACAAATCCTGCATGTTGTCCAATATCAAATTTGGAACTTGTGTATAATTTGGGGAAGGTATTGTCATGCTGCCTCTTTTGATGGTTTGGCTTACTTTGAGGGTTGTTTTTTGAGGGTTTATTCCTGTGAGTCGTTAACCAGCCCAATCCAAATCTTTATCTTCAAGCGGTAGTTCCTGAGGTTTCGGCTCGGGTTCTACCGCTTTTGCTTTTGGCGGTGGTATCCCTCCCATTTGCTTGGCGTCAGGATTGGCGTAGTACAAGCGGAAGGCCCGCATTTTGCCATCTTTTTTGTCGATGTATGTTTTCCGCTCTGACTTCACGGAGCACATACGTCTCAAAATCTCTAAACAGGTCCCTGCTGCATCCGTCTCAATGCCGATCTCCTGCCCTAATTCTTTGGGCGAAAATCGCCTGTTGGGGTATTTCCCTAGATAGTTGCTGATAGTCTCAACACTAGCTGGCGCATCCTTAAGGCCCATGAATTTCCAGCCATAATTCAGTGTGTCACGCTCGATCATGTACTCACCTTGCAGGCCAGCTCGTGACTTTTCGATATTGAGGCAGTAAAAATCTTTAGGCCAATCCCCATCTTTGGGTTTGGCTAATAGTTGAATCTCCGAGGCATTATCCTTGAACGTAGACGAGTCTCTAAGCCCGACCACAGCCCCTTTGTTGACATGGTGAACCAACCAGAAGGAGACGCCCCAATCGGCTGTTTCTGCGAAGTCTCTGAGCTTGTAGACACAATCTCCAGCTTTGGAGCTGATCATGTCTGTGTCAGTCCCTGCGTGAGCAGCTGTAATTGAGTCAATAATGACTAAATTGGGCTTCAGTTTGTTGATGATTTGAAACAGTTGCCGAGTTTGGGTAAACCGCCAACGACGACACCAGGTAATTGCCCCTTTGGGGACAGCATCAAAACAAGCCTCGTGCAACTTATCCGACGTATCTGTTTTAGGTTCGTCCACCTGAACGATCAAGACCTTCCCGTGCACTGTTGGTAGTCCGCTCCAACTGTGTCCCGTTGCGATCGCCTTAGCGATGTCGTACAGCAATACGGTTTTGCCGATACCACCCGGAGCGCCAATAATGGCCACTGAATTAGCCGGGAGAAGCCCCCCAACAACCCAACGGCGTTCCGGGTTAGCCTCCATGATGTCGTGAGTGTCTTCAAGTTCTAGGACCCCAAGCCGGTCACGTCTAGCCCTGGCTTGCTTCAGTAAGTAATCAGCGTTAAACCCACGAGCCTTTAACCCTTGTTCGTAGGCAAAGTTGGACAACTCCCAGTGCAGCCTAGACTCGTCAGGTTCTGACTCTTCTAACTGATCTACAACGTCAAGAACGTCGTCGTAGTCTGGCGTTTCTGGCGCTTCACTATGCTCAGGTGTTGACACCTTATCTGGAGCAGTGACAGGGGCTGAGGCGAGATTTAATTCTCCCTGTACCGGCTTATTCTTCCATGCCCATGCCTTGATGCAGCCCTCGATCATGTCAGGGTTAAGACTCGGGCTCGGGCGGTTTTTCTCAGCACTTTTCCAAATGGTTTTGGGTTGCCCTTTTGGTTGATCCTGAGTTAACCCAACGTCATCACACCACCCAAAGAAGATCGCCCGTGGGTCACCGTCATATTGCTGCCCAACAGAGTCGAGATATTTGGCAGTCCCCAGCAGGTCACGAGCGATCGCAGCACCGGTATCGTTTCGCCCTTCGCTGTATTTATGAGACTCGATAGCATCGCGAGTTTTTTTGCTACAGGCGACTAGCAGAGGGGGACGCTGATCGCAAGGCAGAGAAAAAGATTTGTCAAAGTCTGGCCAATTTTGAGGGGTGTCTGTTGAGCCCCCGTCGGTTAGCATTGCCTCGATGATCCACATGGGAGCATCGGCAATGGGTGTCTCTTCAGGATGGTAATGCCAGTAATAACCGTTAGTCTCTGGATGAGTGCCGACAACTACTGATTGGGCACCAGTCCAACGGAGTTCAAGCATCTCTACAGGTACTTGCTTTTCTTCTCCGTTTTCATCGACTTTTGTTTCAAACTTGGTCCCAAACTTTTTGGTTTCAATCCCAGACCAGAAGTCTTTACCTATTTTGTAGATAGCTTGGTATCTGTTCAGCCTTCCACTTTTTACGACTGGCGTCCTTGGTAAAGCTTGCTGAATAGTTTCGCAGCCAGACAGTTCTAGGATTTTTGCATCAGCTGTTAGACCATCGTGATCCAAAAACAGCAGACCTCCCGATGGTTCACCACAAAGTACTCCAGCCGCCCTTACCCATTTAGAAGGAAGTGTAAATGCGTCGGGCTTGTCAGCCTTACAGATAGCGCCCTCAAAAACATTAGATGTAGCTGCTTTTTCAAAATCTCCAGCCTTGAAACCAGACTGCTGCCATCCTGAATAAAGAGGTGCTTTCTTGCCGCCGACCGGTATCAACGCCCACTCCTTGGGTAAGCGCTGAACTTCTTTGATGATGGTAGCTATACCAAAATCGACCACTTTGGTAGCAGTGTTTGTCATAGCCACCCACGCTCCGATGCTCTACGAAGCCCATAAATTCTTTTGGTTGTCCCAGACTGCACCCCAAAACAGATGTCGTATAACTTGTAGGCGTCCTGTCGGATCGCGACATCGATAGGATCTCTACTGCCGAACATTTGGTAAATCTTGTCTGCGGATTCGATGATGGCTGTTAACGATGGAAAATTTCCCGCACAATCCCCCCGCACCTCCAGGGGCACGGTCTGTTCTGTTCGTTTCATTTCCAGGAATTACTTACTAAACAACAATCGGTAGATGCACGGAATAACGCTCTGCGGCTATATGTTTAAGCCTGTTGGGATGAGATCAAAATAGGTCTCGCCCTTCGTAACATTGGTGAATTTCACCCAAGCCATGCCAGTGGCGTCACCGTCTTTAATCATGGCTGTGATATTGGCGCAATGGCCCCACGGCGGCTCTCCTGTCTCGCATGTCCAATGAGCCCCTAATCTATTCATGTAGAGTCGAGCATTGGTTCCACCTGCCAACAAGAGCTTCCAGTATTGAAACCTTGAATACACTCTTTCCCACCCTTGGCTTATTTGCTTCATGGTTGACACTTCTCGCTAAGATTTACAAAAGGAATAACGCTTCTGCGGCTACGGGCTGGCCCTTTCTCTAAGCCCCCGCCACAACCGTCCCAACGCCAAATAGACATAGGCCTTGGCCAAGCCTTTCAGCTGTCCTGCACGCCACTGAGGCAACGTCTGATAGTCAAATATCTCTTGCCAGCGCTTGCTGTAAGTCGTGCCCCCGATGGGCACAGGCAAGGCTTCGGAAATTTGAGCCCAATTCTGCTCGTACCATGAGACAGAGTTGGCGATGTCTCCGTCTGTAATCACCTGTTCCTTTAGCGAGCGATCGCATTCGGTGGGTGGGTGAGTGTGAGTCATGCCGCCTTCCTCCCCGTACTCAAAACAACCACAGCCTTAGGCTCAGCCTTCTTCTGCCAGTCCAGGCAGATCGCCAGACTGGGCACCCGTTTCATGTTGTCGTCCACCAGGACCTTGGCCTGCACCAACGCATCCAGGACAGAGCCTGCCACGTTATCCGCATCACCTTGGCGGTTGTGCTTGCCACTGAGACTGATCGTGATTTCGGCGTACTCTAAGGGCTGTCCCTGGTACTGATTGGAGATTGACGCGATCGCGCCTTTCTTCCAATTGTTGTACCGGTGTGGGTGGTAGGTGCCATTGGCCGTAGTACGAGCCCTGGCCTTGGGGACGATGGGGCCATCCAGGTTAAAGGTGTAAACACTCATGACACCCTCCCCGTATCACTCTGAGCGATCGCAATATTCTGGAAGGCAACCACAGCTCTCAACCGTTGATAGGTTTCTTGGATCAGCGGCTTACCCTCTGGGCTTGCGATTACCCAGTAGAGATCATCGTCTTCGATAGCCCCAACACTCCACAGAGCGAAGGAATTGGTGCTGTCGTGGAGTGAGGCGAATTTGGTCGTGGTTGGTGGGCTGAATAGAATGCTCATAGTTCTGCTCCTATCTCCACATTTCTCGGGGCAGCCTTCAAAATGAAACCTCCATTACCCTTAACCCACTGGATAGAAGCGTACTGACAAAACAAAACGCTACTTGCCCATGGCGTAGGGCTATGCGGCTTCTCTTCTAGCCACGCACCCAAGTAATTAAAGAAGTCGGCTGAATCCGTCACCCAACCATCAGGGAACTCCTGAGAGTCACTCACCCCAATCAGGTCTAGCCAATACTGAAAATCAATAAAGCATCCATGCCAACCTGCAAGGATCTTGCGGAGTGCTTCTCGCATCATCTCTTCCCTCCCAGCGCAATCAGTAAATTCTTTCGGTAAGTCTCTGCGTACAAAAAGGCATCCCAGGGAGTCTCGTAGTCAGGCTGAGCAAAAGGAGCGCCCAACGTATCAAACAAGGGTTTGATCATGAACACTCGAAACTCGCCACGCTCCTCACGCGTATCTGGCATCTCAGTGGACAACAAATCCCACCAATCAGCCGTAGCCTCCTTGCAATCCCACCACCCGTTGGCGATGTTCTTGAAAAAGGATCGACACCCCCTCACCCCCAAACCCCCCAGTGTGGGCATCCCTACCGGGGTTCCGTTCTTTGTGGCGTACACTGTTGTCGTTGCGGACGCTTTCATAGGTCCTCCCGTGTAAGATAGACAAAACTAAATAGAACGTATTGACTCCTGTTGATGTATTGATCAAGCGGCTTCCTGCCCTTGTTCGGTTTTGTTGATTTGAGCAGCTTCATTCATGAGAACTTTTCTCGCCCAAGTAGCGAAGGGTATCCCTTCTATGCTTGCAGCACCTTGCATCAAAGCAAGCTGTTGCAAGGTAAACCTAATCGGGACTGGCTTTGTTTTTGGCCCTTTCCTGCGGCCTGAATCTTTCACTGTCTAACGTTGATATACAGCTGTCTATAAAGTAATACATTTCCATCTGTATAGCAACACTATACAGCTGTCTATATGGAGATTACGGGGTGAGGTGATATGTGTTTGACAATGCAAAGACTAGAGCTGCCAATGACTATGGACTCCCAAGAGGGGCTGGATAAATTAGCCGAAATAGTTAAATCTGCTCGCGAATCCAGAGGGCTTAGTTTAAGAAAGTTTGCTGACCTTGTTGATGTTTCCCATGGCACGATTGACCGTCTTGAGAAAGCTCTAAGCGATGTATCCGATGATGTGTTAGAGGCGATCTCAGAGGTCGTTCCATATACTTACGTAGAACTTAAGGCAATCAGTCAAGGGCGAAAACCGGAAGACTTAAGAGCCTACGTTACTGCTGAGGATGTGTTTGAAATAGCTGTATCTATTAGCAAAAAAGAGCAGGTACGACTAATGCACATGCTTCTCGATCATCAGCAGTCCGACTCTACCAAAGTATGACGCCGTACCTGCGTACATACGTAGTGATTATTTTTTATACAATGTGTTTTTAGTGACTTCCTTCGAGTAAAAACTATCGGAGGCATAGCAGTAAAAATGCCAGTATCCTGAAATCACTCACTCATGAAAATTAAATCACCCGAAAAGGAAAGTGGGCCTGAAGGCCCTTTGATGTCGGCAGCAATCAAAAACATTTTAGAGACGGCAAAAAACCTCTCAAGAGAAGATCGAATAAAGCTGACTCACTTGTTAATTGATCTTGCTGTGAGAATTGAATAATCTTTCCTCAGTTATACTAGGGTGCTCTCTACCAAGCTCAAGAATTTGGAAAGGCGTTAATATTAACTATTGCATAGAAAATCCTGTTGCATAATTGGCTTATACATGTGAATCCTTTAATTAAACACTTAAAGGATCTTACAAAGACGCAATACTTAGAATAGACGCCTTTCAATACAGCTATCAATATAAAGAGAATAAGGGGCGAAGTATTAGTAAAGCCTAATACTTCGCCCCTTAGATTTTCTATCAGAAAATAGTAAATTTTAGCCTTTGGTATAAGTCTCCAGTTACCTACTAGAAAGCCGCATAACTTTTTCTAGGTATCCGTATACAGACCATATGCGGATACTATCTATACTTTTTATTTTTACAATGAATTACTTTCGAAGGAAGTTTGCTTGCTTTTAGATTGACCGTAAGGTTTAATAATCTGCACATTAATGCAAGGTGGGGAAATTGTTGACATCTATTGATCTTTTTGCTGGCGCAGGTGGACTCAGCTGTGGGCTGACAGCAGAAGGGTTTGACGTGATTTCAGCTGTGGAAATTGATCCTGTGTCAGCGAAAAGCTACTCCTTGAATCATCCACATACCGAGGTTGTCGTTGATGATATACGGAACCTAACCGGTCCACAGTTACTCAAGAGGGCTGGAATCGCCACCGGCGAGCTAGATCTTTTAACTGGCTGCCCGCCATGTCAAGGGTTTTCGACGCTTCGCACCAAGCGTATTACAAAATCTTCAGAGGACCCTAGGAATGAGCTTATTTTTGAAATTTTACGCTTAGTGCGCTCTATAAGACCCCGCGCAGTTTTAATGGAGAATGTTCCGGGTTTAGCCAAGAACTATCGATTCGCCAACTTTTGTGCAGGCTTAAAGAAAGCTGGCTATAGCTTTGATTATGCAATTTTGAATGCGTCTAGCTTTGGTGTTCCACAACGACGACGACGTTTAGTGCTTATTGCCTTTAGAGGTCAACAAGTGCCCAAAAATTGGTCGGATAACCGTCATTTTTCAGAAAAACATGTTAGAGACGCTATTGCCCATTTAGAGCTTTCAGCTGGCTCTAGTGGCGATCAGTTGCATGACATTCCTGAAAAAAGGACCCCAGCTATGATGGCTCGGATAAAAGCAACTCCTAAAGATGGAGGGAGTCGTCGTGATTTGCCTGAAGATATGCAATGTAAGTGCCATCTTGGTAAAGAAGGATATTTTGATGTTTATGGTCGAATGGCTTGGGACCAGGTATCGCCAACAATCACCAGTGGTTGCATTAATCCTTCTAAGGGCAGATTCTTGCATCCTACAGCTGATAGGGCAATAACGTTACGAGAAGCCGCATTGCTCCAAACTTTCCCTGAGGCTTATCAATTCTGCATTGAGCGGGGAAAAGATCATGTAGCTCGTCAAATCGGAAATGCTTTTCCGCCAAATTTAATTAAGCCTATCGCCAAGGTCATCAGTCATGAGTTGATATCTAAAAAATGAATTCACCTTTAGATCCCTTGGAGAAAAGTATTAGGGCGCTTAAAGCAAAAAAAATACATATTCATAGTCTTAGATTTCCTTATTATCGCAATCTTGAGCCTAATGCCGAATTAATATTTGATTTTCCAATCACTGTCTTACTAGGTCGCAATGGCACTAATAAGAGCTCTATATTGCATGCTCTTTACGGGAGTGTTAGAGGTAAAAGTATAGGCAATTTCTGGTTTGAAACCCGAATGGACCCTATCCAAAGGATGAAAAACGGTTTATACCAAAGTGTAATTCATCGTTACTTTGATGAAGATAAAGATGAATTAGTTGAATGCCTTAAACTTTGTTATACCAGGAGAGGAGATCCTGAATACTGGGAACCTGGAAGACATGTTCTCCTTTACGGCTTTAAAAAATCTGGCGTTCGAGTTAGGCCGATAAGACTTCATGTAAGACATCTTGACTTTAGAGGTGAGCTTCCAGCCTTCGATAAATACTTTTACTTTCCTGATCCCAAACATTTAGCAGAACGTGATCGTGATCGCAAAAAGAAGATTGACTCTACGGGGCGTATTATTAAATACAGTAAGCAGGATTATCTGAGATCTCGATCCAGTAAATTAAAAAAAGAAATTGAAAAGAGTGGTGTTGACTTAACTAACTATGAACTTAAAATTATAAGATATGCTTTAGAGCGCAATTATGTTAGTGGAAAGCTATTAAAACATAATATTTTTCATGGTCATGAAGGCTGGACTATTTTGTTTGAAACTGGAGATTTTGGTGGTTACTCAGATGCTTTTGCTGGCAGTGGCGAATCAGCGGCCACAATATTAATTCACAACATAATGGATGCCCCAGATGGCTCTCTAATACTGCTTGATGAACCCGAAACATCACTTCATCCTAGGGCTCAACAACGAATACTAGAATTTATTGCACATCAGGCTGTACGAAAGTCGCTTCAAGTCGTAATAGCCACTCATTCCACCTATCTTGCACAAAAACTTCCTCAAGAAGCAATTCGAGTACTGATTCGAGAACAAGAAGGGTTTGTCGTAATAAAAGATTCTTATTCGGCGGATGAAGCATTACATGAAGTCGCCACTCTAGCGCCTGGGAAAACAATTTTGGTTGAAGATGAGCGAGCAAGGCGCATCGTTATGTCAGCCTTAGAGCTATCGGCAAGTCATACGCTAAACGAGTTCAGTGTATTGGTTCGCCCAGGTGGCACTGCCCGTATATATCGCGATATTCAAAGCTATGCTAATAGTGGCAGGAAGGATGTATTTATTATTTTTGACGGAGACCATGATCCTCAGAAAATAATCCCAAAAGACGATGCATTGCCTCAAGGGAAGAAGGGGTTAGAGGATCTGATCAAAGATTTTACATTCAACGAAAACAAAAAAGGTTTGTCTTTTGTAGATGTAGGTGAAATGACACGCTACCTTTCTTTCCTTAGAGAGCAAGTATTTTTTCTTCCTACTCCTACCCCTGAGCATTTGGTTTGGGATGAAGCGGCAGCAGCGGAAATTTTTGGGGAAGAGTTGCCACAAGAAATACTGCAAGAAGCAAACCTGAAAGAGCGATTACGGCTTCTTGCAGATAAAGTTTTAGGGTTTGACTCTGAGGTTGTTTTTAGCATCCTTTTAAATAAATTCTTGGAAGGCGACAGCCAAGAAAAATTACAACTCTTGAAAGTGATCCAGCAAATTCGAAAGGCTAGCACTTAAACTAATTACTCATAGACCGAATAGTTAAAGGTCAAGCCGAGTTATCAAGAAGGCCGCAAGTTAGCCATCCCTACTGATCTCAAAGCCGCAAAATCAGAGCCCGTCAGGCAGTATCGACCTGACGGGCTCTGATTTTAGCCTTGGTAGGCCTGTATTCTCTGTTTGACATTTGTATATTGTTGATATACATTAGTAATGTGCTCGATACAAAACACTCACACCCCGCCACACCATGACACCCTCCACAGTCACCCCCGCCACAATCACCGCCGCAGATATCCAAGCCCAGTTAGACGCCGCTACTTGGGGCGACTGGTTCACCGCCGAGGACACCGAAGATGGTGTGTTGGTCTCTGGTCGCGTTGTTGTTTGGGAGACCGATGACGACATTTGTTGGGAAGAGAACGGCTGGTACGTTGACCGGCTGTTGGTTCTGCCTGAGGGTCGGCCTAATCGCCTTCAGACAGAAGCGGCTATTGAAGCGGCTGAGATTAAGTAAGCCTCGGGGGCTTCGGCCCCATCGCCTCATTCGTAGTACAGCAATTATTTATTATGACCACTATCGAAACCCACGCTTCCGTTTACAGAAACAGCCACACCAAAGTGGTGGATTTGTTTGTTAAATCCCAACATCAAGTCTTCCGGCTGCACATCAACCACGGGACAGCGCAAAACTCTTCTCTGCGTAAGTGGCTGAATGAGACCCACCCCGGTCATGAGCTTATGGATTGGGGTTTGTGGTCTGCTGTGGAGGGTGTGTAAGATGAAGGACTTTATCGTCAACCAACCCCTTCAAGACCGCCCTGTATACGGGATTGCGGCAGACGACGAAAAGACTTTGATCGGCCATATAACGTGTGTCACCCCAGAGGACTGGGTGATGTATTGGTCTGATGCTAAATGGCGGTTTATTGCCTGCCTAGAAGGGGTTCCGTCATCGCCCGCAGGGACTATGGAGCAAGCAGAAGGGTTTGTTCGGGATTGGGTACAGGATCAGGCTGCTGTTGCCGCGTAGGGTTTGCCCCAGCCAGAGGGCTTATTGGTTGGGGCTTTTCTGCAATTAATAAAGGAGATTTTTAACCATGATTGAGCTAATCGGCAACGACGTTTACAGCGACGGCGAGTACATCGGATCGGTGTGTCGCAAACCTCAGGGACACTGGACAGCCTACCTTGCCACGACTACCGGAGACGAAATCGTTGGCCAGTACGACACTGATGTGCTGGCGGCTGAGGCGCTTAGTTCGGTAGTACACGAGCAGAACAGCTACATATATCTGCTGGAAAACAGCGAACTGCCAGAAGCTTAACTATAGGAGATTTCTGAATAATGCCAATTTTAGGATTAACGACGAAGGCAGACACGCCGATTGAGACCAGCCAGCTGGGCAAGGCTTGGAAGGGTAAGAAAAAGACCCAGAACCGAGCAGGCGAAGACCTTAAAGATAAGTTCCGGCTTGAGATTCCTGCGCCATATGACAAGGTGATCCTGGCGAAATATGGAACGATGCTGCCTACCGAGCTTCGAGTGTTCTTTCCTCATGAGGAGACGGAAAAAGTATTTGAAACCTGGAACGATGCGGTCACTATTCAGGGTCTGCAACATCGTTGTAACGGTGAGCGAATCACTAAAGAGGTTGTCACTAAGACCAGCTACAGAGCTGGCAAACCCTACCCTAAGCGTCATCGTCAGGGCTGCGATCGCCCATGCCTGAAAGGTCCGGATGAAGTGATCTGCAAGCAGTGTGTTTCTACTGGTTACCTGAAGTTTTACATTCGAGAGTTGTTTGGCGTCACTGGCATGCAGCAAGTGATTGTGCAGACAGTCACGGGCATTAACGATGTAGTTGGAGTAACCAAGCAGCTCAGAGCTTTTGAAGAGAAGTACGGAAGCCTTAGTAAGTCATCGATCCCATCGCCGTATACCTGGAACTACGTGCCTTTCGTTCTGCGACGGGTGCCCAAGGATATCTCTCGCCCTCTGTATGATTCCAAGGCTAAGGCCTACAAAGGTGGCTATGGTCGTGGGACAGCGTATCCCATTGTGATCACTGAAGACCCTGAGTGGCTGGAATTCTGGCAAAACCATATGCGTCGTCAGATGATTTTGCAGATGGTTCAAGATGGTCATACAGCGCTATTGCAGCCTGAAGATCGCGCGATTCTTCAAGAGATGCAGTCTCTAGAGCTTCCCATGGCATCGCCTCAGGCCTTGCCCGTTACTGAAGTTGAGCAGAAAGCGATCGCGCCATCCACTAGCAACGATCCAATCCTTCAGGAGATGGAGGTTTTAGAACAGAAAGCGATCGCAGCAGAGCCAGTTGTGGATACATTCGAAGCCGCCGATCAGGATGCAGCCGCAGAGTATCGGGAGGAAATGCTTTCTCGTGAGCCACGGGTTCGGGCTGGTGAGGTGAATAAGGTTTTGAAGCTGGAGGCAGAGATCCTCAAAGATCTGTGGGGTGGCGTTGATCAGTCCAGCGGCGATGATACCGCGATCGCTTCAGAGTATATCGAGCTAATGCTACTTCACTACGCTGAGGGCCATATGGTTCAGCAGCGTGATGCAACGAAGCTCATGGTACGCCTTCAGGATGAGTTAGGGCTTGTTGATGAAGGATTGGCTGAGATGTTCGTTAGCGAGCTGCCCAATCATGTTCGACCGGCGGCAAAAGAACAGCCGACGACGTTTAACGGTGTGGGGATTGACTGATGGCTATCAACAGCGTCTCCATTAGCGGCGGGCTTAAGGCAGATCCCGAAATGCGCTATACCAGTACCAACCAAAAAGCCGTAACTCAGTTCACTTTGGCTGTTACTGACTACCGCAATGGCCAAGAAGAGACTACATGGATCGACTGCAAGCTTTGGGGTAAGGCTGCCGAGGTCGTAGCCAAGCATTGCAAGAAAGGCTCTAAGGTCTGCATCTATAACGCCAAGCTTAAACAAGAAAAGTGGACCGACAGAACTACTGGCAACCCTCGGAGTAAGCACGTTATTGAGGGCAATTTTGTTGAGCTGATCGGCGGAAAACCTCAAGACTCGCAGAAATCCCAACCCCGCCCCCCTGCGCCAGAGGCTAAGCCGGTGGAAGGGTACAACAATCAGCCTCATGGGGCTCCTGATTACGAGGACGTGCCCTTTTAGCCCCGCCGATGGGGTGTGTTGTTTTGAGTTTTTTGGAGGAAAGATTGTGGAAGGACTAACGAAGATTGTGCAATTACAGGCAGAGAATCACGATGGCGAGGAGGTGAAAATTGCGATGGAGTTGACTCCTGACAGAAAGAACTTCATCCTCACGCCGGACGTAGAGAAGCCAGATGAATGGCTAGAAATCCCTGTCCCTTGCGTTTTGGCAGCCATCCAGTATCTGGGAATTGTGCCCGCAGTCACGATTGAGGTCGCGGAGGAAGAGGAGTGATGAACCTATACGGACCCTCAAGCGAGTACATCCCGTGGTGGCCAGTGCGCAGGCTGTACCGAGACTACGGGGGACGAGTGTTGCTCTACCCCGACCGTTACGAAACAGAACTGAGCCTAAGCGCAATTGGATGTATGCCAGGGAAACTGATCCCTAAGCGCCAAAGACGCCGCAACCGGCACCGGAACAAGTAGTAGTAGGAAAGAAGAAAACCATGGATGCATTAAGCAAATTACTGACTAGCAAAGAGCAGGTCATCCGTGTGGTGGCTGTAAATTCAGGGGAGATCCAGCGAGTCGATATCTCGTTTGGCAAGATTCCCACCGAAGACCAGCTAGAGCCTGTATCTCGGTTGATAGGGGTTGGTGCCAGCTTGGAGGTTTTTTCGACCGCTACGTTTAAGCCTCTGGATCTGAAAAGCACTGTTTTCGATCCGAAAGAGGTGGCGATCGCACTTTCCAAAACATGGAAGGAGCAGGGCTATCAAGTCGAGGTTGATTTACCTAAGTAGAGCAACAACGCTATGAAACACCAACCCATCCGACCATGGCAGCCGCCTGTCAAAAAGAGGATCGATCCAAAGCTACTGACGTCGGCTAGACCAACACTACCCCGACTGCCTGATCCGCCGATTTATATCCATCCAGACAGGGTGAAGGTGCTGTGATGACTGAAGAAGACCTAATCCTTCTCTCTTACTATCAAAACGATTCCGCTAGGGTGAATTTAGCGGCTAGAGCTTCCGCAATGCAATCTGTTCAGCAAATGGAAGCCTCTAAAAGCATCCCTAAAGACTGGCATCAAGCAAGGGGCCGATTCTTGCAGTCCGTGAATTACATCAAAGATGGCCCGTGGGGCGATCGCAGAAATTAAGGCTTTCAGAATCACAGAGGCTGATCTCCACAAATCACAGGAGAAATGCCATGTACGACTTCACGACAATCACAGGAGCGCTGCTACTGGCGGATTGCTGCTTAGAGAAAGCGATCGCAGTAGCCAAACAGCGAAACCAACGACGACAGCAGTTACTGCAACGAAATGCAAAACCTAATCACACGCTACCAGCCAGCACCGACCATCCAAACTCACCGCCAGATGTTTAATGCGCTGGCTTACGAATTGCAATTGAGCCCTGCGATCGCTGATGAGATTTGGTGTGGGGCCAGACCCGACTTGATGGATTTAAAGCTACATGCAAAAGAAAAATTAAAGGTGAAAAACAATGGCAACCAAAGAGCAGAAATTGAAAAACACCTTAGTAGCGACCTGGGTAAGTCGAGGGGCTGATCCGGTAAAAGCTTCTAGGAAAGCAGATCAGATTGTGGAGAAAATGAAATCCGATGCTTCAAAGACGATTCAAGAATCTGAAGACTAATAAACATCGCAACCTTGGGTTTGATCCTGCTACAGGGCAGGCGTGGCTTCTGAACCAATGGTGGGACGTAGGTTTCCTCAAAGAGAACTACAGCATTGTTGAAGATCCCATCGTTCAGTCGTTGGGGCCGCAGAGATCACCAGGGTTCATGCCAGGGGTGGAGTCTGCCAGTAAATTTCAAGCAACGTTTAGACCACGGAGGAAAAAGAAGAAATGAAAACTTTAAATACTGAACAACCTGGCGATGTAAGCATCATGGCCACGATTCCTGAAGCGCTACATACGTCAGTCACGCAATACATTGAAGCTCACCCCGCATGGAGCCAGGAGCGGGTTATGCAGGCAGCCCTTTCTCTGTTCCTGTTGCAGAACGGGACGAATCAAGCGCAGGTGAGCGAGGTGTATTTGGATAGTTTGTTTGGGGCTTAGACATGATCTCCAAACGCCTACCCGCCTACAGTGAGCCGCATACTTTCGCGGTCGATTACTACGGTAAGCCGGAATTTTGGAAGCGCTTGGTGCGATGGGACAACGATACAGGTCAATGGTCTAGGAAGCGGGTTAGCGGGGTTCCACTGGGTCCTTCTAAGTCGGGGAAGTACACGGTGTATAAATTGAGCTTTGTTTTGGCCAGCTTGCGGCATGAAGATATCATCACTTCTCTTTTGCAAATTGTCCCGCCGCCTGATGATTTCAGCCTTGATTACACTCGCCGCCACAGTTGGGATAGGCCAAGAATTAAATTACCGCTTCAGCTAGCAAAACCATTGATCGTGCCTGAAAGAGAAGGAGTTTTGATAAATGCGACAACAACAAACACTGTTCGACAGCTCGCGCTTGAGTTTGACTGAATCGATTGAACTCACTGCACAATCCTTGAATGCCTATATTCCAGGGCACAAGCATATTGCCGTTGCCTACAGCGGTGGCAAGGATTCGTCGGCCACCCTCACTCTGTTGTCTCACCTGATCAAAACAGGGCGAGTCCATCTGCCTGATGATTGCCAGGTGCATGTTCTTTATGCAGATACCCGCCAGGAATTACCACCACTGCACTTTGCGGCAATGTCCATGTTAGAAGACTGCAAACGGCGTGGATTTAAAACCCATATTGTTTGCGCTCCACTTGAAAAGCGATTTTGGCCCTACATTTTGGGCAGGGGAGTGCCGAGCCCCAACAACGGCACCCTGCGGTGGTGTACGAGACAAATTAAGGTAGACCCCATGACAGCAGCGCTGGCTGATCTCCGGGAGACATTAGCCTCTGATGAAAGGCTGCTCATGGTGACTGGCGTTCGTTTGGGGGAGAGTGCAGCACGTGATCAGCGAATTGCCATGAGCTGCACCAAAGATGGCGGCGAGTGTGGGCAGGGGTGGTTTCAGAAAATGACGGCCCCACAGACTGACACTGTTGCCCCACTGCTGCACTGGCGGGTTTGTCATGTGTGGGATTGGCTGGTACAGGCCGATGTTGAGCATGGCTTCCCAACAATGGCGGTAGCTGAAGCCTACTCAATGACCGAGAGTATTGAGCAGGGTGACGAGCCCATCGCATCACGCACCGGCTGTATTGGCTGCCCACTGGTGTCCACAGAAGACACGGCTCTAGCTCGGGTTTGTGCTCAGGAGAAATGGGCGTATTTATCACCTTTGAAAGAATTGCGGGCGGTTCATGCTGAAGCGCGGAAATTATCGAATCGGCTACGAAAACCTGGTGGTGAAACTCGTAAGGATGGCAGCTTAGTTAAAAACCAGGGGAGATTTGGCCCCATCTGCTTGGATGTGCGCGAGCAATTACTGAAGCAGGTTTTAGGTGTTCAGACCCGTGTGAATATTGCTGCGATCGCTCAGGGAAGGCCTCAAATTTCCATCATCAACAGCATGGAAGAATTATTTATTCGTAAATGCATTGGTGAAGAAGTTTGGCCAAAAGGATGGACAGGAGATGAGCCACGCGGGGATGCGTGGATTGATGAGCCGCTAGCCAATGGGAATACCCAACCCTTGATCACGGGATTACAACAATGATCGTCGCCACCCACAACACAACCCCACCCCAGCGCTGCTCCTAGGAACAGCGCTTTTTTTGGGCCATGAAAAGACGTCCGCAATGCGGAGCACCTGATCCCCCTAGGAATACGCCCCTGGGGGTTTATTTTGTTTGGGGTGGATTACTCACGGAATATTGTCACGGTAAGCGTATTCCGTGAATCTGAGAAATCAGCCGGTTCTTCAGGCTCAAGGAACACGCCATACGCTTCGCCGTTGTCGTAAAACCGGTATCGCGTACTACTTGGCAATGTGTCAACGACGTTTGCACAAGTTGTGATGGCGTTGTGTGCCTGTTCTATGCCCTTAACTACAAAGTCGCTGTAAGTCGCCCTCGCTTCTTCTGGACTACTGTGCCGCCATTCAATCATGAGTGTGACAGCATACGGGTAGCTGCCAGCTGTAGCTTGAGTGACATCAATCATTACCCAATCCTCAGTCAGTGGATCTGCATCGTTGTCCGAGAGGAGAACAGTGTCCTCAACGCTAAGATCTACACCAGGGGCATTCGCTCGCTCAATCATTGAAGAAAATTGATGCAGGGCGTTGCACGGCCCTTCAGTTGGCTGAGATTTTGCAGCGGATGGCCACAGCAATAAAAAGGAGCAGCAGACAGCAGCTAGCTTACCAAGTGCCATAATTCAGGTTCTCCATCAGTCGGTGCGCTTATGATAGCGGACGAGATCGGGTGTCAGCCCACACACAAAAAAGCCCAGTACAAGACCGGGCGCAACCACTATGGGTGGCAAATGACTGTCATACTATAGGACATACATCAGGTTACTTTGGGTAGCCTGAATTACATAGCTAAGACGCGGCGAGCCCCTGGCTGCAACTCACACTTCGCCTGGGGGTTGACTGGCTCCCAGGTTTTTTGGTGGGGGGTTAGCGGTGTCCCTAGGATGTGGCTATGCCCTAGGGACACCGCTAACTAAAGCCGTAATTTGTTTTTCTAATTTATTGATTAATTCAACAGCCTTGGAGTCGCCACCAACATGCTCTCTAAGACTTTGCGTTAACGCCTCTATTTCAACCCTAGCTTGCTGTGCAGCCTTAGCTCTCCTCAGCACAGAGGCAAAATTTGGAGACTGATGCACCTCTTCAAGCTTCTGCCTTAAAAGTGATGCTTTGGGCACTCCCAACCAATTGGCAACTAACTCGAACTCGGACTCAGCGCCATCCGACAAGCTGATATTTACTTGGTTCTTCCCAGGCATCGCTTTTTCTATATTTTTGGGCATTTCAATTCTGACTGCTAGATGGTGTTTAGGCAATTGTATAGGCATAGCATAGAAAAAGCATTGCTATTTCTAGTTCGCTGCACTATCCTTGTCTTTAGTGGCGGCATGACCTAGGTCAGACCTAGGTCACCAGGCGGACACAGGTAGGTCACCAAATCGCTGAAGCCTTTTAAAGGAGAGAGTTTTAGGGTAATGAACGTCCAGGTCTTAGAAGACGGTTTTACAGCAGCAGAATTGAAGCTCTGCATTAAGTCAGAGACTGGTCAATCTGTTGCTTCTAGAACAATTCGCCGTTGGCGGCAAAGGCTGGATATTCGTCCCTGTGAGCATGGAACCTACACCAGCAAACAGCTTGACGCTCTGGTCAGCCTAGCGGGTTGGCTGAGTACAGGCAGAAGTATTAATCACTTCCTTGATGTCCATTTCGATTTATTGATGGAGCTTTGATTATGAAGACGACTGAAGATTTAAAGAACGCAAAAGCGGCAAAAACAACTAAAGGCCAGGGGTTTAGTGGAGCCACCAAACCCAGTACACCACCGCAGGGCAAGGATAGTATGTTCCAACCTAACCAAGGTATTGCCGCTGCACAGGAACACGTGGGTGATATGGCTCGAATCGCTAAAGATTCACTACGAAGCCAGCTTGCTGCAAAGGTTTCAGGGCTTCGAGAGATTGAAGACATGTTAGATAATGCGGCTGAAGCGATCGCGCAACGTGAGCAAAACATTGTCAGTGGTGTCACGCTGGAGTCGATGTTGGCTGAAAGACGCCAACAGTATTTAGCGGAAAATGCTGTAGATCAAGCCGTTATCACGGTTGAGTTTGAGGCTTTGGAAGATGAGTTTAAGGGAATGACCGAGGCCCCTAAGCGTGCATTTCCGTCTACTGACAGCATGCTTAAGTACCTCACGCCTGCTCAAAAAGCTCGACTAGATCAGGCTGTTCTTGGCCCCTCAATGTGAGCAGGAGCCCTAAGGGTGAGGGGGTATAGGGTGCCCCCTGTTGGCTCCTGTGACCTCCTGCTCCTGCTCCTGTATTTTCCTGTTACCTATGGATATTCAAAGTTTTTTCTCAGAACACCGGTTGGAATGCGTCTTGGCTGCTGGCGCTGTTGTGATGGCGTCGTTAAATTTTGGAGACATTCGTGCTTATATGGCTGCGAATGCTGAATTGCGAGACTATGTTGCCTCCCAGCAGGTGGAACTCAATCAACAGCTAGCTAGCGAAACATCTCGTAAACAATTTGAGGAGCTTGCAAACCTTCGTTATGACGGCTACTGCGAAGCAATCTTCACCCTTGACAAAGAAGGGATCTACACCGCATTGACGCCAGGGAAGCCGGTCATCAAAGGGGATGCGGTCGCGTATTTTCGCGAAAACCCCGACGCAACGCTGAGCCGATCCAATGTGCTGCCAGCTGGTACACCGGTTTGCGATGCGTATGGCAATACTGCGCTGATTCAAGAGACGGCGCAAATACCTGTGGTAGGGCCTTTAGCCTCCACCAGTGATCGGGTGCGGATTGAGACGTTTATTGAAGAAAATGGCGGCTCAAAAGAGCTGTCTGCGCTTTAGAGGTATGGCAATGACAGATAAAGTGATTGACGAAATCAAAGACCACTGGGTAGTTAATGTTGTTTCATGGGTTGTTCTACTGGGCTTGGTGGTAGCGCTTATCAAGCTGGCTAGCATGAATATCGTCCCGTACATCTGGTTTGTGAAGAACTTTGGGCATGAAACAAACCAGATGTGGGTTGAGTATTTACCTGTGATAGGGACATTGCACAAAGGCTTTATGGGTTTTGTCCATGGCATTGCAGGCATTTTGCTATGGGGGCTGGTGCAAGCCCTTCAAACGCTATGGGTGATCGTAGGGCTCGATCGTCGCGCCCATGGCAATGCGTTGAGAGAGGCCCGTGCTTCTCGTGTGGATAACAAGGACGCGACTAGCTACGAAAAGCGAATGAGTAAAAAAGCTCAAGCCATTCCGTTTTTCTTCTTGAAGTGGTCCGCATTGTTGGCATTAGGAGCCTATGCCTTTGATGGGGTTTTAGGCGTTTCTGTGTTCCCGCCAGCTGACAGCTTGCAAACTTTTTTGTTTGCACTGGGCAGTGGAATGACCAATCAGATCGACGGCAAAAATGTATTGCAATTGCTCACTATGATGTTTTCGTTTGAGCTTTTGCTTATACCGACCGTGGTTGTAGCGCAATGGCAGTATCACCGGAGTCAGGGAGTATAGGCAAATGGTTTACGTGAGGCCAACGGACGGCGCTGAAATAGAGCTGAACAACAAGCAAGTTAATCTTTTAGAAGACCTGGAAGGCTCTGCCTTATCTCGCACCAACGAATCACCTACTGGGAGAATCCTGTGGAGTGTAGGTGTGTTTGTTCTGGCTGTTGGGCCACTGGGTCTTTATATTGCAGGTTTAGCGGCAAGCCCTCTGTTGGTCAGCGCTATCAAAAAAGCTTTAAAAAATGGCCAAGAGGCGATCTACCTTAGGAAGTCTGCTAATTTTGCGCATCTACTAAAGGAGTCGGAGTTAGTCCAACTCACGCACGCTATCGGGAAAGATTCCGTAGCCCATCAGCTTATGGAGGCTAGCCAGGACGGACACCCTTTGACTAAGGCTGCTCAAAAATATCTGGAATTAGCGGGACATAAAGCAGAAAAGTTGACCTTAGATTCATTGTTTAACTCACCTGACGAATTCAACGAGGCTGGCGATAGTCCTGCTGTTGATGTTGAGGCGGAAGAAGTTGCCGATCAGTCAGAAACCTTGGCAGGTTCAGAAAATAAAGAACAGGATTCAGACACCAAGAAAAAAAATAAAGTAGAGCCGGATACCGCTTTGCAACGATTATTGTTAAGCCCTTATTTGTCGCGAGTTATTTTTGGTGGACAGAGAACGGGCAAGACCAACTTAGTTGCGGTCGCAAGCTCTAAGTTGGCTCAAAAAGGCACCAAGATATACCACATCAATCTCCTTAGCTATACAGGTAAAGGTGATGAGGATGCTCAGTATACAGCTCATTGCGAGAAGTCCATTAGAGCTGATTTCAGTCATGAAGTTGATTCGAATAAGCGGTCTATTCTTGTTGCTGACTGCATCAAGGTGGTTCAGCAGTGGTGGGACTATGATGGCGAAGCGATTTTAATTTTTGATGAATATGCTTATGCAGCTTCATTAGCCGTTCCTGAAACCGCTCCCCTGCTGACACTAATCGCGGATAAACTAGGCGCTATTGCATCGTCAGGGATGAAACGAGAGCATGCGCTTTGGGCGCTATCCCCAAGCATGGTAGCAAGTGAGCTTCAAGAGGCTGGTAAGCGAATCAAGTCACTTAAGCCAGTAGTCGTTGCGATCGCTCCAGGTTATACCGAAGAATGGCAAGGGCAACAGCTGACGTTTGACTCTAGTTTGCATACCGAAGTTAATCGTAATTTTGGGAATGTTATTTCATGGCCTACGGCTGCCATGGTCCCTGGCGAGTCTCGGATCGCTTGGATTGATGGATCATGGTGCGGGTTAGGTAGCTCCAAGAAAGAATCTAAAAAAAAAGAAGACAGCGAGTTAGTTGAATTACTAGCGAAAATCGCTAACGAGATCAAAAAGCAAACATCCCAGAAAAAGAAAGGGCACATCACTGTTAGAGATGCGGCTCAGTTCATCCAGGGGAGCAAGAGAAAAGAATACTACCCCAAAATGCCTGAATACTGCCAAGCCTTAGCATCTATGTACCCTTCTGAGTTCAAGGTGTTCCAGGGCATCGCCAGCGAGTGGCGCGTTGCTTATCTCAAGTCGCCCAATTACAAGGTGGAGGAGAATCGATGAAACCCATTTTTCTCTGGCGCACAATCCCCCTGAGCGATCGCGCCAACCTACCATCCAAACCTGGCCTATACGCGGTTAAACCCAATGAATAACACTAGATTCTCGGATGTCATCGAAGTGGTCAGAAATGGCCAAACGATACAAATTACCCCCGCTCAGCTTCAACCTGGGGATGCTTTGCTTATTAACGATCAGATTCGTATTGTCGAAGGTTATAACCCCCAGCGTGGGTGGGCGTTGCGTGCTCCCCGCTTTGAAGAATACGAGATTGAGAATCCAGCGGTTCGTGTTGGGCCCGGAATGCTTAGCTAAGGGAAATCAAATGCCTAAATACTACAGCCTCCGCCGCCACCACCACGCCTGGCTCGATCTCCTCCGCCACACCTGCCAATTCACTGGCGCACCCGTGGGGAAGACCCACCAGGGCAAGTACCGTGGGTATAACTTCCACCACACTCACAGCGGTGCTTATGGACATGAGAAGCCTGGTTGGAATCTTCTGCTACTCACCCCCAAGGCTCACCGACTAGTCCATACTCTGGGCGGTGTGCCAATGCTGGGCATGGATAAGCGAGCGGTGACGATCCAAAATCGCAGAGCTGAGCGGCTACCTTGCCCATGGCTGTGGCGATATCCGAATCCAGTGCAGAGGATTTTCCATTGCTGGTGTCGGCTGCCGATGATGGCGCGAGGCTTTGGGGTGGTGGCGTTGATGATGTTAATTGTTTTTTGAGGATTTTTTCGATGAAAAAAATAGTTCAGATTACCCTAATGTTGGCAGTCCTCGGCTTAGCGTCACCAGCTATTGCCGATCGCCCTGGGCAGCAAAATTCTCAAGGCAGTCAAACAACGACCACCACGGATCAGGAGGGCGTCGTAACTACGAGAACCGAAACTCCTGAAGATGTGCGCATCCGAACAACCAACAATGAGGCTACGCTTGATTGCGAGGCTAAAAAGGATGACCAAGGACAGGTAATTCTTCCGTTTGAATGCGATCTTTTCGAGTGATTTCTGGTTTTGAAATTTAGAGGATAGGGCTATGACCCCACAAGAGTTTGCAGAAAAAATTACAGGGCAGGAATACCCGTTTGAATTGGAAGATAGAGAATTAGCCAAGCACCACATGTTGATTGTCCTGTGGGGGCAGAGCGACGATCTGCTAGAGGTTGACGGGTTAATCCGTGATGAATGCAGTGCCTGGGAAGGAAGGACAGCACGCTTTGGCAGTCATGGTTTCCTAGAGATAAACGAAGATGGATCTTTGCAATCTGCTGAGCCTACAACTGTCCAGGAATGCCGAGAAATAGTTGAAAACTTTGATTCTTCATTTGAGGTCAAGGCTGAGTGGTGCCCAGGAGGCACAAACCTAAGTTGGCGCATTACAGCAGATACAATTCCCAGCGAACGGAAGGCTGTTTTTGTCGTCGTGGAAGATGGCGAGCCTATGTGTGAGGGGCTGGTGGTGCGGATGCCTGTGAGCCAAACCACCCAACTTTCTCGCTAGAATGGGGGCGTAAATTTACACGGATCTAAGATCCGAGTGAATAGGGAACTCGCGGCGCTGCCTCTCAGGGTGGCGCTTCTTTGTTAGAATCAAGAAACTTTATATCTAAGACAGCAGCCGTCCTCATCGCGGCTGTTTTTTCATGTCTTTAAAGAAGAACAACTATTCAGGACGTATGAGCTATTCTTAATGTGTCTCCGCTTTCACCCAGGATTCTCACATGAACATTCCTGCAATCTTCACTTCCCCCACGCTGCATGATGCTGTTGTGGCTGGGGTCGCTGGCTTTGGCATGGTGCTGATCACTAAAGCCCTGCCATTTATCAATAGAAAACTCACTCAATTCAACCCGGACGCTAAAGTATTGGCCCAGATTCTTGGGCTCATGGACACGTTGCTCGTGGGTCGGGCTGATTTAGAGATTGGTAGTATCAATATTGTGGATGTTGCCAGAGAAGCCGCCGAGAGTATCGCTAAGACGACTTCCCTGACTGAGGGCCAGGTCGCTGAACTGATCAAGAGTGCAGCTCAACTATGGTCAATCAAGATCTTTGGCGAGAAACTAGGAGGTGATGCCGCTTGAACTGGAGAAAGTTAGCCACCAGGGTTGGGCTAAGGGCGATCGCTGAGGCTACAAAAACGCCAACAGTCGAGGACATTGACGCCAGAACAGCGATCGCGATCAACCAGTGGGCGCAGTCTTCCCCGCTAAATGTACTGTCCGACGATCTGCCATTCCCGTTCATCCACACTGGCAAAAAGATACTGGGTAAGAATTGGGCAGTCCCAAGCAGTAGTTGGGGTGTTGTCTTCCCGTTTCAACGGCATTTCTGGCTGCATTACGCCCAGGATCAGGTTAAGTCTCGGTGGATCAATGGCCGAGAGGCACCCCAGGACGTCACAGACTGACTCACCCCCTACACGCGCACATCTCAGCCGTCTCTTCGGGGGCGGCTTTTTGTTGGGGCTTACGGGGGAATGTTGGCTCTGTTTCGGCGGGGGTTGTGAACTGGTTAGTCCCCTTGTATGGAAGCGCTGAAATGGCCTTTAATGCCTCTTAGGTATTGAAAGCTTTATCTCTCCTTGGTTGATGCTTTTGAATTTACGAGATGAATAGCTAAAAACAAGGTCACTCTAAAACAAAAAGGCGTAGGCTATTTCGATTAATCTGCGTCTTTTTTGCTATCTAAATTTCAATCCCCGTGAGGGGTAAATGGAATGAAAGTTCACATGGTTTTGTCCAGTTACAATGCGCACCACTTCGTTTCCGTCCCCTTTCGGGGTAATAGATTCTGAACTTTGGTCGGTTCAGCGTTACTGTGCCGGAAGCTGATCGGTTTCCGTCCCCTTTCGGGGTAAGTGGAATGAAAGGGTCATCTGCCCTTACTTATGCAGGTAACATTAGGCCAGATAGTTTCCGTCCCCTTTCGGGGTAAGTGGAATGAAAGTCTAGGGTTTTGCGTCATCATTGGGTTATCCCTTTGGGATTGTTTCCGTCCCCTTTCGGGGTAAGTGGAATGAAAGTCTAGGGTTTTGCGTCATCATTGGGTTATCCCTTTGGGATTGTTTCCGTCCCCTTTCGGGGTAAGTGGAATGAAAGAGCTAAAATATGTCAGAGAGCTCTATCAAGCTGCCATAACATGTTTCCGTCCCCTTTCGGGGTAAGTGGAATGAAAGGCACCTATTCAGACGCCTTACCGCTCAACGACTTCAGCCACCGAATACACACGTCAGAAATCCGAAGCGCAATCCATGGCCTCTGATAGCCTTAAGCCTTAACCCTACGATGCAGAGGCCTTACGGACCAAGGCCTACACACTTCGCAACGACGCTATGCGGTTTTCAAGGATCTGACTGAAGCGTGTACCTCAGCTAGCGATCACCTTAACCCAGTCGACCAGAACCGCGCAACTATGCTTAATATGTACGTAATAATCACGGGATGCTTAGGCTTCAGCCCTCGTTGTCTCTAGGTTTCCTGAAAGCCTATGGACATAGCTGAATGGGTTGGCTATGCTGGGCGAAACCACCTCATTTTCTGAGGGGGTCTGCCGAACCTCGAAAACTGCATTATTTCGTTGACCCCCTCAGATTAATTGCTGGGCAAGGGCTTCAGACGTTTTCCACAGGGCTTTATTGGGAATAACTTCTATTTATCTGGGCTTTTCCAGACCCCCTCAGAAATCGGGTTCTAGAGGACCTGTATAGTAAGGGTTCCAGAAGGTGGGGGTTCAGAATCTATTACCCCGAAAGGGGACGGAAACCGTAGGAGGCTCAGGAGTTACCGTAGGAGGCTCGGGGTTCAGAATCTATTACCCCGAAAGGGGACGGAAACTATTAGCAACCACCCACCTAAAGTCTGTGCCGGAATGCGTTCAGAATCTATTACCCCGAAAGGGGACGGAAACGTTCGGTGCTGCCAAACAAGATATTGGTAGTTTAAAGGGTTCAGAATCTACTACCCCGAAAGGGGACGGAAACTCTCTGGATAGGTGAAGAGCTGCTGCGTTGTCAGGAAGTTCAGAATCCACTACCCCGAAAGGGGACGGAAACCCTCAATTGTGCAGTGTGGAGCAGGTCTTCCAGTTCTGGTTCAGAATCCACTACCCCGAAAGGGGACGGAAACCTGTAATGCCGCGCATGCCAGTTACGATTAAGAATGCGTTCAGAATCCATTACCCCGCAAGGGGACGGAAACCTACGTTGGAGGTACTTTTGATAGGGATGGTGTATGGTTCAGAATCTATTACCCCGCAAGGGGACGGAAACACCATTCAATTCGATTGCCAAAAGCAACGCTTCATAATGTTCAGAACACACTACCCCGAAAGGGGAAACTACCCACACAAAAACAGGGCATACGCATGACGCACGGCCCTTCTGAACTCCCTATATGTTACTCGGCTTAGCGGTTTTTCTCCCTAATGCTATAACCAAACGCGTTTACTATAATCACAGTTTTACCGCTAGCTGTCCTAAATCTAACTATCGGGCTGCATTCACAAATTTTTGATGCAGCATTTTGCATATTGGTACCAAATTCTTTTAGCTCTAAATCACTCTGCTTATAAGCCAACGGAGTTACTACAACATCGACCAGTCCCCTGCCATTTTCAATACTGATCTCATTAATCAAAGCCTCTGTAGGGTCTAATTCTGAAATCACATCCTTAAAAGCTCTAATTTCTTCAGCATCAAATCCTCTCTTATCCTTCTTTTCCCTTTCTGCTTCCTGCTGTGCTGCTATTGCTGCCCTAGCCTGCTCTTGTAATTCTGCGTTTCCCTGACTAGCTTTCCATTCAGATCTAAGTTCAGCACGCCTGACTTCAGTTTGACGATGCTCCAGCCAGGCAACGCCCACCCCGCCGACCAAGATCAAAAATCCTAGACAGCCAGCTGTAATGAGCGCAGGACGTTTCCAGTTGCTAGCGGGTTTACTAACCAAGCTTTTGGCTTTGAACTTTTGACCGTCAGACATAAGAGAACACAGAAACCAGCGCTCTTATTATTCAGCAGGGTGTCAAAACAATTAGCATTAGATAACTACATTCAGACCTTCAGTTAACTAACATCCCCCCCAGATACCCCCACCCCCGACCTTAGTCTCATATCTCAGCCCTAAAGTCTCCAAAACTCTCCACTAAGGTCTGGCCGAGAATGAAGGCAAGCGATTGAGGCTATTCAGGCTTACAACGAAGGCAAAGAATTAGGGCAGATGTATCGGCTGTCTGAGGCCAACGTTAGATACCTGTCCGGCTCCCGTTATGGCACTATCAAGGCTGACTTTGTGGTCCACCCTGAGGTAGCTGATTACGACAAGGGTCATGGCTTCAGCGTTCAGCGTGATCGGGGTAAATAGCACCTATATTATTATTTCGTAGCTTCTTCACCCAATGCACACATACAAATAAAATTGTTGATATATATTGATCATTAAGTGTTATGGCTATTGCGATAGTCAATAAATAAAAAAATTATTTATGAATAGAAAAGTTGCAAAAGGAGCAGTCCTAGCTGTCTCCGCTATTTCCTTGTGTGTCGGAGGTTTTATGTTTTATCTAAAGGGTGCTTATGAGAGAGAATTAGAGAGTGATTGGCTAGCGCGCAACACAAGAGACTTGACAGATCAGGATGAAAAAACCCAGAACGTGCTAACAAATGTTATGGGCATATCCCTTGCTGTTTCTGGTGTTACTGCTTTTTTAGGTTTTAGATTGGATTCTCAGCCAGATAAGTCAGACAAAATACTGGAGTAAATGCAGTATTTTGTATTCAGTAATGTACAGTCTTAATCTGAAACTATCTTAGTTGAGGGATCTACTACAAAAACCAACCCCCCAACTCAACCCAACCAATAAACCCGGCCCCGTCCCAGACAGCCGGGTTTTTTGTGCCTGGTTCTCACTCCCCAACCAACCTTTGACGCTGCCCTCTACTGCTCTGAAAGTTTGGGCTAGCGCGATCGCATTTACACTCCAACCGATTCGCGACACATACTTGGCCCGTTTCCAAACTTTTCAGCCTACAGCTATGCCCGACTTTTCTATTTCTTCTTTGAACTTAACGGGAATGCGTCCCCGAAGCTCATACTGAGCGGCTTCATCACTTTGCAGAAACTTCAGAAATAACTCTTCATTACCGCCAAAGGAGTCATCAAACGTTACCTGGTTGCTGCGAGCAATCTCAGTCCATGGATTTTCATCCTCAGGCAAAGGAGCATATCCACACTCGCAAATAACGACTTCAGCGAATCCTGAACCTACGGGTAAATCTGGTAGGTACGAGTCTACCGACTCAACCACCCATGGGCCAGGACGGATATGAGTGCCTTCTGCATTGCGCTCAGACAAGCGATATCCCATCTCAGGAATCTTGCCTTCTGGTGTAGAGTCAAAATGCTGCTCAAGCAGATAATGCAGGCTTTCATTGCCATTAGGCTTTATTAGCCGCGATACATCCTTAGCATCGTCACCGCTATTGGCATAGAAAAGGTAAGTCTTACGTGGCATCAGTCGTCTCCTTGAGTCAGGTCCATACGGGTTTTGTCAAATTGACAGTCTCCCTGAAATACACAGTTAACCTTCAATACTGAACTAGATGATGGGGCGCTAGGTAGTGTTTCAACATCTATTAACTTCCATTTATTTCGCGCTTCCATATCAACGCAGTCACGACGACTACAGGCCGCATGCCGAGTTGTGTCAGTTTTTGAATCATAGGCCATAAAAAATCCTCACAGTTGATTAACTTTACACTTTAAAAATGCGGGGATGAATCGCGATCTCATGTGACCTCTGGCGGGGTTATGCCAATGCCTCAGTCAAAATCGCTACCACCTGAACTAGAAAACCCTGATCCAAACGCTCAAACAACTGCCCCGCGAACGCACTAGCCTCAGTCGTAGGACCTACAGAAAATGTCTGCCGAGGCTTGACAATACCCGCATCAATGGCAGCCGCCCTAGTTGATGTATATTCACCGGCTAGCATCTTCTGGTGGATCTCTGGGGCAGCCTCAGCTATGCGTTGGGCGAGGTATTCAGATCCTCTTTCTTGCTTAACCTCGTAGTCATGACTACGAGGTTGTAAATCCGTACGCTGCCCTTGCCTTCTCTCTAGTGTCGGATCAGCTTTTGCGGCTACCTCAACGACAGCCAGGCATTCTTTAGCAGTGGTGGGTTTATCAGGACTACCTAGTTTTTTGTATTGAAGCTTGTTAGCAAAACGTTAAGCGCTCGTTGGCGTTGTCCCTTGGTAGGTGACTTTGGTCAGAGGATAGCACAACAAAAACAGAACCCTATAACTCTCTTTCTAACCAAAGTTGTTTTCCACCATTCCACCTAGAACGGTTGGTAATCAAACCGTGCTTTCTGTACAGAAATAGTGAAGCAGAATTTTTTTCGTTAGTGTTTAAAGCCAATAACTTAGAACCTCTCTTCCTTGAACGTGCTATTACAGATTTTAGAAGGTAAGAGCCAATGCCTTGACCTCTATATTCCTGAATTACGAAAACATCTTCAACTTTAGTTTCTATTCCAGAAAGCCAGATAGAATAGTAGTCTCGGCTCTGAGTGTATCCTACAGCATTACCGTTATGCGAAATAGCCAAAAGGAACTCAATACTTGTGTCTGAAAGTGCGATTTCAATAGACCTATAAAGAACCTCTCGCAAAGGCTTATCTTGCTTTAAAAAATCTCTAAACAGTAGGATAAGACCCGTAAGGATAGAAACATCATGGCAAGTTGCTACTCTTACAAGGACAGGAGCCTTTTCTTCTATTGATATGGATTCCATATTGAGATTTCAGTAGAGAACGATTGATAGAGATAGTCGCATAAGCCAGCTAGATTTGAGAAGATCTCGTTCTTTCTAAACCCTTTGGCCATCTTTTAGCCCTCATCTACTAACGCATTATTCAAAATCGCGACCACCTGAACCAGCAGCTCATGATCTAGGCGCTCAAACAGCTTCCCGGCTACCTCTTCAGCGCCAACCCCCTCAGCCCAGGAAACCGTAATTCGCTTTGTCCCACTCAGGCGTTCTCTCACGAACTCAGTGGCCTTTCGCTTATACTGTGGCCGCTCAAGCAGGTTCATTGGGGCGGGGTTCTCCTCAACCCATTTCTCTAACTCAGTCCCGATCTTGTCTACCTGTTCTTTAACCTCTAACTGCTTGGGTGTTGGCTTATGCTGGTTTACCCTGGGGCCTAACTTCACCGCCTCACTCTGACCTAGCAAACCAGAGTGGTATAACTCCCTGGCAATCTGGG
>NZ_JASATU010000025.1:0-1414 GCF_032906605.1 Leptothoe sp. LEGE 181152 | reverse complement strand
TGGTCCCACTCCGACCCATCCCGAACTCGGTTGTGAAACGCACCTGCGGTGAAGATAGTGAGGGGGTTGCCCCTTGTGAAAATAGCTCGGTGCCAGGGTCCTAATCTACAAAGCGCGTCTTGTTCTAGACAAGGCGCGCTTTTTGCATGGCCCATGACGTGCCAGCAAGGCATGACAGCTCGCACCTCCGATGACTCTCTTGAGTTTGTGTCTTCTGTCTAGCTCGTCGCTACCCGAAGTGGTCACCCCCAATATTCTGAGTGTCGATGATTTTGCCTTCCGTAGAGGTCATCATTATGGGACTATCTTGGTGGATCTCGAAACGAACCATCCCATTGCCCTATTGCCAGATCGAACAGCAGAAACCTTGGCAACCTGGCAAGAAAGACCACCCTGGTATTGAAATCTTGTCCAGGATCTACAAACGCAGGATGATTCAGGGCTCTCCTAATACCATTCAGGTCGCCGATCGCTCTCATCTGTTACGCAATCTTGAAGAGACGCTAGAAAAGGCCTTGAAGGGTCACTCAAAAATCCTCAAACAGGTTGAGCAAGATCAGCTTTAAGCTGAGAGTGATATCGCCTTTGAAGGTCTGATATAAGAAGACTCAGTCCCCCAACTTCAAACAGCCCAACAACGGAAAACGGCCCAAAAGCGAGCTGAACGATTAGACAACTATGAGCAGGTTCGACAACAAGGACACAAAATCAAAGACATTGCCTACCATCTAGGAATGGGTAAGCGTACCGTGTATTACCTGCCTGTCTCACGAGACATTTCTAGAATGGCAGTCCGTCCAGACAACAATGCAGGAGCATGTTAGGTCCCTACAAGTCCTATCTCATCGATCAATGGAGCTGGGGACATCAGCATACTAAACGGCTCTTCAAGGAGATTCAATAATATGGGTATTTAGGGACCTATGAAACCGTGGTCCGCTATACCCATACGTTACGGTTGACTCAGCCAAAGCAGGCATGTCTTTAGACGTCAGTAATGATTCGATTGAAGGCCAAAATAATCGATTGAAAATGCTGAAGCGATACATGTTTGGGCGAGCCGGGTTAGACCTATTGGCCAAGCGACTGATTTTGACGAATAGATAATCTCCTGAGGCGATGGTTCAAGTGAGGGTAGCGCGCTCACCAAAAGTGGCTATAAGCCGATCTACGGCAAAGGTTGGAAAACATCAAAAATTTAAGAAGCGATGCTGAAAATTTCCACATGCAGAGCTGTATATACCGCAGAAAGTCCTCAAACTTCCCTTGATATAAGCTTTCCAGATATTTCCGAAAAAACTTCAAGAAAGGAGTTGACCAGTGACGAATAGCTCGCTATATTAGTAAAGCGCTTGAGACGGGAGCGGCGAACACCGTAACCGAATCGAGTCAGAACCTAGACAAATCAATAGTT
>NZ_JASATU010000024.1:0-130504 GCF_032906605.1 Leptothoe sp. LEGE 181152 | reverse complement strand
CATCCCCAGCAAGTACTTGAGGAAGCAACTAAAACTGAATAAACGCCAGTTAACACTGCGTTGCAACAGCGGAGTGTTAGCAATTGATAAAAGGCTAAAGTTACTAACGCCGTTGAACTTCGCCGTTGTCCCTCACTTCGAATCTCAAAGCCATTAAGAATTCTGCAAGAAAGCTAACACCGGATCTTGCATCTGCCTAGCCGCAGGAAAGCACAAAGTGAGAATATGGAAGCGCCAGCGACGAGATTTCGGAAAGAGCTTATCTTTTCAGCCACTAGTAACATCAGATAAATTTCATACTGACTGGGTAATTCAGGGTTTTACCGCTTTGTCCAGTGTTTGAGACTGCTATCATATTCGACGCCTGGGGTTAATAAAGTTTGTGGGAAAGCTTGAAAATATAACCAAAGCGCCAGAACCTGTACTGACCAATCATTCTCTGCTTAGAGTTATCATGGTCGTCCTGGTGCCAGCGCTTTGGCATGTAATCTTGTCAGTGGTCCTCTAATTATTGGTCAGAGGTTGTGCCCGTTTTGCTCCCGTTTATTTACAACTGTTGCCTTAACTCAGCTACATCATTTTGTAGGAACTGTATATTGAAGATTGTTGTAGAAACACCCGAAACAAGATTTATGATAAACATAGCAGACAAGGCTGCAAACTCAAACTTAGGACTCTTAATAGCTCGCAGAAAGGCAAACGAACCCGGTAGCATCCCTAGCACTTCATTGGCAATTGTACGCTTTTTGTCTTCTTTGACAGTGGACAAATATTTGCCAGCTAACCCGAGTTCAACCCAAGCGAGCACGGTGGAAAGTTCTATTATCGGTGCTGTTTTATCAAGAAGTCTAGTGGCTCGTCTGAGTCTCTGTCTTGGAAACTTATCCTTATCGATCCCAGAGGCCTGAGCACCTATAGCGCCAATTACATAGACGATATCTATGCCCAACATCGCCGTTCTCCATCCCCACAGAACGCGTTCCCAGTACATTTCCTCCTCTTCTTTCTTGGACTTGCTAACGTTGTGTTTCTTTTGTCCGATGGCGTAAGGGTAACCACCGGGTTCTACTTTAGAGCCGGGGAAACTTCCCAACCAGCTAACGCCACTCAAAAAGAGACTCATATACTCGAAGAAAATCGGACCTTCTTCACCGCCTTCGGGGATTAAATCCATCTTTGTGCTGATGAAAGCATTGACGACATCGGCTGCGATCGCAATCCCACCAAAAGCCTGCATCTTGAGTATAGTGTTCTCGATATCAATCCCATCCTCATTTGACTGAACAGAAAGAAGCTGTTGATCGGACGCTACTATCTGTTTTGTGGAAAACTCAGGCTCTGGAACATCCCCTAGGGAAACCTTCCCAAACATCAGTTTTGTCATTACCGTAGCCGGAATAGATACCAGTAGACTGGTGAGATTGAGGATAGTCAGCTTACCCGCACCTAGCATCTTAAACAGAGCAGAAACGAGAGGAATCCGAATTTCCGCATTCAGCAAATCCTGGAACAGCTCAATCGCCGCTACAACAATATCAAGGAAGATGAAGATGATATCTTCGCCCAAGTCTAAGGTCCCGATGCCCACATCTCTAAAGGTGTCGATGACAGTGGCCAGGGCCAATTCTGGTCGGTTCGGATTGGCAATGATGGTTTCAACGGTGCCAATCAGTCCGTCAAACATTTCAAGCTTGATATTCAAAGCCGTTTTGAGTGCTTCTAGGAAGCTTTCAAAAGCCTGCTGCATCGCCGATAAGGCGGTCCGATCTTTCTCTGCCAAGTCTTCCTCGGGGGTGGTTTTACTGTCTGAACGTTTTGAACCGCCTAAGATTTTATTGAGCAACCACTCAGCCGCTTCGGGTAAGTCAAAACTAGACCCTTTATCCACCTCATCAGACTCAACACCCAAGGCTCGAATTAAGTCATCGGTTCCTTTATTTAAGCCGTCTTGTAAATCATCTACAAAGGCTGATACATGACCTTTAGCAGAAGCAACCAACCCACTGGCAGAATCCAAAGCAGAGTTGATCGTTTTGACCAGCAGGCGATGAGTGTCTAGAATATCGTCCCAGTTGAACAAAAACTGTAGAAACTCGATGAACTGTTTGATGGACTTCACCACCGTTTCTACCACCCCTTCAACAAAGTCAGCTACCTTTTCAGCGGTGTCCACCACAAAGTCAATGATGCCTTCAGCGGTTTTGACAATCACATGCACAATGTCTTTAACCTTGCCAATGACAACCGATGTGGCTTTTTTGATTGCCTTTTTAAATTTTCTGCCGAGGCGGCGGCCAAACTTTTTGGCAGAGAAGACCCTGGCAGTGCCTAGGGTGACCGGACCGTTAGCCTCTGGACTATCCTCTTCTTCAGCGGGTGCGGCTTGGGTAAGCAGTTTTTGCCATTCATCCGAGCTAACCTGTCTTTCTGCGATCAGAGGTTTGGCAATCACCGATCGTCGACCATCACCCGGTCGAGCCGGTTTAGCGCTTCCTGTAGCGCCCAGGGTCAGCTCCCATGGCTTGTCGATAGTCGTGCCAGAGACAGCCCGATTGGCTGACTGAACCCGGTTTTTCCCTGTAGGGGTATCCTCACCATAGTTCACGGTGGCCATTACCCGTTTGATGGTGTTTTGGGCGCTGGTGACCTCTGCTTTGCTATGGGCCTTGCGATCCACAATTAAGTTGCCTTTAGCATCTTTGGCATTCCACAGTGCGCCATCTTCTAGTTCAGCGATTTGCTTATGGGCCTCTCGGTTGGGGAAAATCACCACCCGCTCATTGGAGGCCATGTCGCTGGTGCGAATCTTCAGACCTGGGGTGTTGAGGCCATCGGCCTCGGAGGTGATCATAATCTGATTTAGCTGATTGGGACTGAGGCTGACCGAGCGCTCTTCATCGATGTCATAGGTGGTGCCGTCAACTTCGATTTGGGTCAGATCAGTTGCTGCAATCTCGATCTCACCAGCGCCGGGGTCAAACCTCAGAGTCGTACGATAGGACGAAAACTCTTCTAGGTTATCCCCCACCATGCGATAGTCTTGGCTCAGTTTGGTTGTATAAGAGGTAAAAACATCTTCAGGGGCAATCGTTCTAAAGATTTGAATCGAGGAAATCGTATCATTACCGATCTGCCTATCACTCAAGCGTGGAACGTTTTCGACGATATCTTCAATCTCTTCTTCCCGTTTATCGTCAGCGGCCTGATGGTCGAGGTTTTTAAATACTGTCACCCCCGTATCTGGACCTAATCGAATGGATGATGTTTGATCATTTAAATCGTGAAAGTCTTTTAGGTGTGTATACTTACCTGAAGTATATTTGTCACTATCAGACAAGATCCAGGTTCTCCCATAGTAGGCTCTATGCTTATATAGGGCTACTTCTCCCGGTGCTAGTTCTCCCACCTGGCCTTCATTGTCTGCCATTTTGGCCACACGGATGAAAATGGCACGGTCTTCCTTTTGCCCGGTCCAGTCGAATGTGTTGTCTTCAACGAGTGCTAACCATTGGTTATTGGCCTGATTGATAATCGAGAACTCATCTTTGAGATGCTCTAAATCATCAACAAACAGATGGGTGGGGTCCTCCCCAGGAGATACCTTCAACAAGGTGCTTTCTTGATCGGAGCCAGGAATGAGCTGAAGCTGATTTCGCTGTAGATTGTAGTGGAATCTAAACAGCTCGTGGAATGACCTTCGGGGCGATGTGGTCAGGACAGATTTACCCAGGCTCAAGAACTGACCTTTGGGCGCTTTGATCACCCACTTGCCAGTAAACGGCTCTTCGATAGCTGGCCAAATCCGGATTGATTTAGGAAAGTTCTCCAGTCGTGAGAGCCGGATATCCGGCAGGTCTGCATAGCACTTTTGCGCTGTTCCCCTAAAATTATTTTGCTGATATAGGGTAACGCCGGTATTGTGACCCACCCGCAGCTGCTTAAAGCTACTGGAAAAACGGGATAGATCCTCAACATTTTGAGTAAGGATGACGGCGGCGTTATCGGCACCCACCAGTTCAATTTCACCGTCGCGCAGTGGTGGATTTGCAGGTGGAACCAGGGCTTGAATCTCGGCATCGCTGAGAGCTGTGTGGTAGATGCGCAGGTCTTCGTATTGGGCGTTTGGAGTCCCTCGTCTGGAATGACCCAGCTTCACATCGACGTTATTGCTAATGTTGGCCACACCTGTTTTTGATTCGGCTTCCGCTGCGAGTACCCCATCAATGTAGATCTTGATGGTGCGTCCTTGTCTAACAACGGCTACATGAAACCAGGTTCTATTGGGCATCATCGATAGGCGCTTAGTTGCAACTTTCACATAATGCTTGGCCTTACTATTTTCATCGACGTGGAAAAATATTCTTCTATCAGATAGCCGCACAGAGAAAAAATTACCGTGCCCCTGCATCACCTGGTCACCGATAATGTCTAATTCATTATCGCCATGGGTACTGATATTCCTCATGCCAAACGCCACGGTAAAGTTGCTGGTGCCAAATTGACCCACCTCTTTACCCAAATTGACATGGGAGTCTTTGCTGAGTAAATGAATGGCATTGCCAATGCGGCCATGTCCCTTGAATGCAGACTTAAAAAGGCGTGATTGAACACTGTTGACAGTATCTACGGTTGTTGTCCCTTGTCTCTCATTAAACTGCCAGTGGTATTTAGGTTGAACTGCCATGTTTTTCCTGTTGTGAATTGTTGTGAGCTATAAAAATTTGAACCTTGACCACATCAAAACCAGCGTCTTCCCCGAAGAAAACTCTCAGGCTTGAAATTGAGTTTGGTTTATATAAATTGGTGCACTCTTTAGAGGTATTTAGGTCCTTAAAGAGCCACGCAGAAGGTTACTTCCATTTATGTTGTTTGGATTCCAGAAACCATGAGCAAAAAATTTTAGAATCTAGAGTGAGAAGGGCTTAATCGGTAGATCTTTCTTTCTAAGCAGACTAAAAACAAAATTTTAAGGGGATATTGACACACTTAAACGCCTTTATTAGAGGGGCATAAGTGTTGTTTCAAATATTCTTTTTTAGGTAGAGCACAAAAAACAGGTAACCAATTGCTTTTCAATGGCAAGCCCATACGTGGGATACGAACACAATTGATTGTCAGTTATGAATACGAATAATAGTTAAACTTGGATGACTTTAATTTTTAGCACCTGTCGAATGTTTTGTATTTAAATTAGACAAACCATCCCAAAGCAAACGCTTTATACACCAAGCCTTAACATCCAACGTGAACCTCCTCATATCAATCAATATTTACCTACTTGACTATCTATACGAACGAGGGAGCGATTTGGATGAAAAATATGCCGTATGGAATACACACAAAGGCTAATCCCATCTACACCTTGCCATCCCATTTGGATCACCAGAAGGTTGTCATGGGCCCGAAGTTCGTGTGATTTTGCAGTAACCAAAGCTTTTCCATAAATGGTCTAGGATTCAGTTAACTTGCAATTATTGATGAGATACTACTTTGAAGTTGATGGTAAGGCGATCGCAAAAATTCAAACACACATTAGAAATTTATGAGCACCGGCTATTGACCTAGAGCGCACTCTACCTTTTATAGTTGCGGTATGACGACTGAATTAACCATCCGACAAGCTGCTAAGGCAACAGGGCTAAGTATCCACACTTTACGTTATTACGAGAAAGTTGGGCTTTTAGCTCCGATTTACCGAGCATCTAATGGACATCGACGGTACTCCGCCGAAGATATTGCTTGGCTAGAGTTTTTGGTGCGTTTGCGGGAAACCGGAATGCCAATCAAAAAAGTGATTGCCTTTGCAGATTTGGTGCGTCAGCATCCCAATGAAGTTAGTGAACGACGCGTGTTACTTGAGGAGCATCGCAATCAGGTCAAACAACACTTAGAGGAACTCACCCATCACTTGCAAGTGATTAACTTGAAAATTGAACACTATCAACAACTGGAAGCAACTGGTGAAAACGATCACAACTGCATTTTCTGGAAGCATCATCTTGAAAAATCTCTAGACAGCAAGTTGAACAAATAATTTTCACCTCAACCTAAATTAGGAGACTCAGAAATGAAGTTTCAAGGCAAAGTAGCCCTCATCACTGGGGGTAGTTCTGGCATGGGTCAAGCGGCTGCGATCGCATTTGCCCAACAGGGTGCAACAGTGATCATTGCAGCGCGACGTGAAGATCAAAGCCAAGATGTGATTTCTCAAATTCATGCTTTAGGGTGGAAGGCTCACTTTATTAAAACAGATGTGGCAAATTCTGATGAGATTCAATCACTGATCGAAAAAGTAGTCGACTATCATGGTCGCCTGGATTTTGCCTTCAACAACGCTGGAACAGAAGGTAAATTTGCCCCCATCACCGAGCTAACAGAAAGCGACTGGGAACACACAATCACGATCAACCTGAAGGCAGTTTGGCTCTGCATGAAGTATGAAATTGAACAAATGCTCACACAGAAAAACGGAGGCGCGATTGTCAATACATCGTCTTGGCTAGCAAAAGGTGGGTTAGTCGGTTCTACGATCTATTCAGCGAGTAAAGGTGGACTGGATGGCATGGTCAGACCTGCCGCGTTGGTGTACGCAAGTCACAACATTCGCATCAATAATATCAATCCCGGCATCATTGATACGGCGATGTTTCGTCGCTTTGGCAATCCCGACGATCCAAATGATGCCGTTGTGCAAGCCTTCACTCACCACATTCCACTCAAACGGTTAGGTAGTTCTCAAGAAGTGGCAGAAACCGTATTGTGGCTCTGTTCTGATGCCGCCTCATACATCACTGGACAAACCATCTCTGTGGATGGTGGATATGCCATTCCCGGACACCGCGTCGCTTAAAAGGGAGTAATGCAATGAAACGACGAGAATTTCTTTTAGTTTTAGGATGTGCAGGTACGATCGTACTGTCCTCCAATCAGCCGATTGCCGCCTCTGCAAGGGAACTAGAGCCGATCGAACTACCTGCTGGTTTTCAGTATCCCAATGGTATTTCCCATGGCAGTGACGGCACACTCTATATTGGCTCCATTACCAGTGGACAGATTTTGCGAATCACGCCTGATGGCAAGACCGAGATAGTTTTCCCCGGTAATGATGAAGTATTTGCCGCCACCGCATTACGACTAGATGAACCACGCGGTATTCTCTGGGGCAGTTCACCTGATTTCCTGGGAACCCGTAGCGCCAATGGGGAGACCGTTCATCGCCCACCGCGTATCTTTGCCATCGATGTTCGTTCTGGTAATGTGCTACAGGTCATTTTGATGCCGGAGGGTGGTTTCGGCAATGATCTGGCCATTGATCCAGACGGCGGCGTTTACGTCACCGACAGCACCCTGGCTCGGATTCACTACCTGGCTCCGGGAACAAGCCAGTTGCAGACTTGGGCAGTTGATGAGCGGTTTCGGGCCGAGCGCATTGGACTGGCTGGCATTGCACGGCGATCCGATGGCGTCTTAATTGTGGGACATTATTCTAACGGTACTCTCTTCAAAGTGATGCCTCAACTTGACGGATCTGCAACGGTTGAAGAGATTTCTTTGGAAAGATCGCTAGAGAATCCAGATGGAATGCAATTTGCCCCCGATGGTTCATTGATTCTCACCGAAGGCGCGGCTACCAGCGGTAATGGTCATCTTTTACGCATCCATAGTTTTGCACCTGGCACAAATCCAACACCAATTGAGACATTAGCCTCTGATCTTAAGTCACCCGTCAATCTGACGCTGGTTGGACAAGAGATTTGGGTTACTGAGTCCCAGATCCGTCATCGTCTGAGGCCGGGGCAAGAAACTGAAGTTCCCGATCGTTTCTTCATCCGTCGATTTAAGCTGCTGTAGAGATAGGCAATCGCCGCCGCACAATCGTAATCGATCGACGGCGATAACAGTCTGCGCGATCATCGTCCATTCAACATCTATCGACGGCGATAACAGTCTGCGCGATCATCGTCCATTCAACCCATCAGTTCGCCACTGCCGCCACTGCAGTAGCAACCAAGCTCGATGCTGTTTGAACAGCGTATAAAAGTAGATTGCCAGAATCGCAATAAGGCAGACTGTGCCCAACGTGTTATATGTGTTGATAATTTGCTGGTGGCTCCAGCCATGGCCATAGGCGAGCCTTTCCATGTCGCCATCACCGCCCCACATTGAGCCCCACGGAATCTCCTGCAAACCACGTCGCACTTGCCGCCAGTTCCATAGGCTGCCAAAAAATGTAAACGATGCACCAACAACAACAGGGTAGCGGTACAGTCCCCACTGAAAATACTGCGGGAGTGGAAAATAGTAGCCCACAATTAGCAGAGCACAAATCAAAAACTCGCCACCAATGCCACCGAAGTACAACAACATATCAAACGTATTGGCCGACATTAGCCAGGTCATGCCAAACTGTATGACTGCAAGAGAGATAGCTAACAGCCTGGGCCAGCGCTTCTGTTCCCGCTGCCCAGCCCAAAACAGCAATCCCAACAGGAGCAACACACCAACATACACAAAGAAAGACCGCTCCGGATTGACTGGCGTAAACCCAATGGGTAAAGGAATAGCACGCCGTCCAGACATCCAGGCTACGACCGCATGACCGAACTCGTGAAACCAGATATCAATACCCTGCAGCAGCCCTCCGATGGGCGCAAAGGCTTTCAGAAAAATACCGGTCAGTACCATTAATGGAAAATAAAACACCGCGCTAAAGCGGTTGTCAAAGGACATTAGATCAGTATCAGCCTTGGTAAGTGGCGCGATCGCAAACTTCTGTTGCCAGGCTGCCTGCTTTGGTGCCGTCAAACCATAAACATGCACCACCCGCACATCCGCCAGTCCCAGTTCAGCTAAGTCTATACGGTAAAGCAACGTCCGTAGGGTATTGGTCGCAGGCTCCGGCATTGGCGCATCGGCTATCGTCAGACCGATATATAAATGCTCTCCGCGTACACTGACCTGGGCCGAGAGCCCAACCTGCGCGATCTCAGCTACCAAAGCATTGAAGCTATCCGGCTGCATAGGCTATTTCACCGTATGAAACTAATGCTAGCGTTCCCATTCTTGCAAGTTGGGCAGGGTGCAATAGACATCAAACTTATCGGTCTGATCATCAAGTAACTGGTACAAGTTTATCAGAATCAACCTGAATATGTTCCTTGGAAAACGTCCCGATTTGATTTGATACCCTATATTTCTTCTATTTTGTTTGGAGCACGACAGTGCGCATACTAGCCATTGAACCCCATCCTCAACTGCGACCCTATGTGCTGAGTTATAGGATGGTTGAAGACAAGCTGGGAGAAGTTGCAGGGACACCTATTTGGACCTGCCCGGAACCCATTGGTGTGTTGAGCGCAAACTTTGGGAAACGTTCGTACCATGAATCGGGCAAGATTCACCCTAAGGTTGGTTTGCTAGGGGTACAAACGCGCACTCGTAAATGGATCTCCCAGCCAGAGACTTTGTTTGTCATGGCCATCCTGACCGTCCCCGGCATGATGATCTTGTTTCCAGATATCGGCCAAGATTGTGCGGATAACCTGCTTGATATGGCAGATTTGTGGGGTGAGCGAAAAGCAGGAGAATTTTGGCGCTGCCTTCCCCACGAATTGCCACCCGATGATGTCAAAAGTGCACTGGATGGGTGGCTCCTAAACTTGTTCAGGGCAGTGCCGGTTTCTGTTGTGCAGCGTCGTTTGCAGTTACATCAGGTGCTGACGTCCAATAGGCGCATTGATACAGCCTGTGAACAACTGGGAATAACTCCGAGATCGCTACAGCGTGAATTTCAACGCCATCTTGGCATCAGCCCCAAGCAAGTGATGAACCTGTATCGATTACAACGCAGTGTCAGGGCCAATGTGGAGACTATAGCCCAAAGGCCGCTGCAAGACTTTGCAGATCAAGCTCACGAAATACGCGCGTGGCGTCGATATCTGAGCCGAACACCTGGCCGATATAGCCCTGAGAATAGATCGATGCTGGCTGAAACGTTTGCGTCTTCAGCCCAGGGAGTCAGCCTGGATCCAACTATTTTCTACCTATAGATGCCGCATCTATAGATGTCGCATCGATGTCGCAAATGTTCAATACACTCAACAGTGATTGCTTGCCTTTATAACTGTCCCTTGGCTTTTACCTGCTCATACAACGTCTCCATTGCTTCAATAAACGAATTATCCCGATCCCAAAAGCCCGGAAAGTCTCCTTGTTTTTTCACTGGAATGCCTGACACTGGATTATCGGGTAAAACCTCCATTGTTTGAGGCAAACGCTTGGCTCCATGCCAAAAGTCTCGCAACTCAGTTTTTGCAGGTACTTTGATTGTCTCTAGTGGCGCGTAGTAAGAGTCTACTGGTTTAGGAGGTTGCTGTTCTGACTGTAATTCCGCTGACAGCGCCTGTCCTAAGGGAGATTTTGCCAGTTCCCGTAATAATTCCTCCCGTGACAAGCCCCGCAGTTCAAACAATAAAAACGGATCTTGATCGAGTTCTGCCGCGACCAAATAGTAAACACCGGCAATATGTTTGCATGGATTACTGTAGTCTGGACAAGAACAGCTGGTTTTGAAGTCTCTGGCACTTGCTGGTAGCAGATTGAGGTTTAGCTGCTTAAATGTATCCTCAATATTGTCTGGAATCTCGTTGAGCAATAAACGAGAAATCAAACTTGCTTTGGAGGCAATCAGTGCGATCTCAGCTGACCACTTGGCCTTACTTAAAGGCTGGAACTCAATCGTGGTGAAATACAGTGGTTCCTTATACACCCCAAAGTAAGGATTCACCGAACCTCGGACCTGTGCAGTGACTCGCCCACCCTCAATGTCAAAGCTTTTAACCTTATTGCCCCTGGCATAGGAGCGCCCACGACTGAGGCGTCCTGGGTCGGTTAGCTTTTCAATGGCTTGGATGAATTGTTGTCCCCACCAGCTGCGACTAAATTGGCTCATGATGCTTCCCTCTTACTCCATGATCGCACTTTTGTTCAACGAAATCAGCTGCCTAAACGCATCGTTATCCAGCTCCGTTAACCAGGATTCATCGGCCCCAACAATTGAACCCGCCAGCTTCTTCTTATCTTCGATCATTTCGTCTATGCGCTCTTCCAGGGTGCCCATGGCTACAAACTTGTGGACAAACACATTTTTCTTCTGACCAATTCGAAAAGCCCGATCTGTGGCCTGATCTTCCACCGATGGATTCCACCAACGGTCAAAATGGAAAACATGGTTAGCTTTGGTCAGGGTAATGCCTACACCACCAGCCTTGAGCGAAAGCACAAATACCGACGGCTCTGTTTCCGGATCTTGGAATTCAGCAATCATTGCCTCGCGTTTTTTTCGTGGGGTGCCGCCATGGAGATAGTAGGTATTACAGTGAAAGGTGTGGCGCAGGTATTTCTCCAAGGCTGACCCCAGCTCGGTGAATTGGGTAAATACCAAAAGGCTATCCCGCTCCTCCATGGCCTCTTCCACCATTTCGGTAAGGCGGGTGAGCTTATGGGAGCGCACCGCCGTAAACTCACTATCATCCTGTAAAAACTGCCTTGGATGATTGCACACCTGCTTCAACTTTGTCAGCGTTGCCAAAATCAATCCCTTGCGGTGAATGCCTTCTGCGGCCTGTAGCTGAGTCTCCACATCTTTGACCACGGCTTCATAGAGCGATGCCTGTTCTTTCGTCAGGTTACAGAACAGTTTTTGTTCCACCTTATCCGGCAGGTCTTTGATGATTGATTGGTCTGTTTTTACCCGCCGCAAAATAAAGGGCTCCACCAGTTTTTTCAGGGTGGCCGACTGACGCGGATTGTTACTTTTCTGAATCGGTACCTCAAAGCTTTTACGAAACTGGGCCTGGGTGCCTAAATAGCCGGGATTTAAGAAGTTAAAAATGGACCAGAGATCCAATAGACGGTTTTCAATTGGGGTGCCGGTGAGGGCCAATCTGTGAGGCGCAGAGAATTTACAAATGGCTTTGGTTAACGCTGCTTTAGGGTTTTTGATATTTTGCGCCTCATCCAGCACAATGCGGTGCCACTCGACACCATTAAACAGCTTGGCATCTTTGCGAGCTAACGCAAAAGAGGTGATCAAGATGTCATGCTCTCGACAGGCTTTTTTGAAGGTTTTAGCATCCTTGGCACGGTCGCTACCGTGATGCACGGCGGCCTTAATTTGGGGAGCAAACTTTTGGATTTCCCGGAGCCAGTTGCCGACCACAGAGGTGGGGGCAATCAGCAGCGTAGGCGGTACTTTGATGGCTTCTGCCGTTTTCTTTTTACGGCCTTTTTTAGGTTTAGGGGGTTGCCGTTCTTGCACCATGCGGGCAATCACCTGGACGGTTTTACCCAACCCCATATCGTCGGCCAGACAGCCATTGAGACCCAGCTGTTCTAGATACTGTAACCAGGAAACGCCTCGCTTTTGGTATTCCCGCAGCTGACCTTGAAATGTATCGGGGTTATCCACGGGTTGGAGCTTATTTTTGTCGCCCAGTTTAGTGAGCATATCGGCGAGGGTGTCTTTGCGATCGCACTCCACCTCCAAATCATCCTCACCCGCCGCCGTTAGCTTCATAAAGTCCAACAGTGACAGCTCTGGATTCTCCTGCTGATGAGTTTTCCAGAACTCCAGCATCTGCTGCATCTTGTCCTGGTCCAGCTCCATCCATTGACCGCGAAACTGCACCAATGGTGTCTTAGCATTCACCAGCTGGTTCCACTCCTGTTCCGTGATCTTTTCTTCGCCAATGGCTAGTTCATATTGGTACTCCACCAGGCTCGCAAAGGAGAAATAACTCTTGGATTTATCGTCACCTCCTGACAGGGACTTTCCTTTGGCCTTGAGCCGCACCTTCGCCCGCTGTCGTCCCTTGGGGGTCCACCAGGCGGGCACAATCACCTTATAGCCCGCATTTTCTAACACCCAGGCCGACTCTTTGAGAAAGTTAAAGGCTCCATCCAGAGTGAGCTGAATGCCAACGGGCTGGTCGGTTTCCATGCCCTGCCAGAGATCGGGATAAATCCGAGCAGCATAGCCTAAGTTTAGCAACAGGTTTTGCTCAAACTCTCCCCCCAATTGGTCTTTTATCTGTTTCTGTTGCTTAGGTCCCATGCGCCAATAGTTATCTAAGGCTAGCTTGAGGGAGGGATCATCTTTAGGCGCAACCTGAAACTGTAGCTGCCAGGGGTCGTCTGGTTTGAATGGGTCTTGGAGATGAAAGTACAGATAAAAGGGCTGATCGGTCTGGGTACGGACAATGCGATCGCGCCAGGCCTGCCATTGTTGATATTGCTCTAACCCTTCAGCCTGGGGCCACACATCTAGATCTAAACAGTCCGTCAGCACTGAATCTTTGATGGTGTTTTCAAATGCTTTTGTAAACTGAGTATGGGCCACAATTTCAGTCAGTAAGCACTCTGAGAAATGCCGCAGGAGAGACAGCCGATCGTAAAACTGAGGTGTTGTGAACGGTTCCGCAAATCCTGCTGCACACATCAGGGGCATGTGCTCCACAAATTCCTCCAGGGTAGTCCCATAGTCTTCACCAATAAACTCCCACCCTGAATAAATTTCAAAGTTGTCTGACCGCTTAGATGACTGACGTTTCTTGATGGGGTCTAGCGAACGGTATTTGAGGGCAGGAACATAGTGATCTTTCCAAATAATCCGTTTTAACGCTTGGGTAAAATGGAACCAAAATAGCAGGTCTGCCCCTAGCTGGATCTCACTCAAATTGTGTAGGGCAAGAAAATGAAGCTCATTGAGTAAAGGAATAACAGAATTTGGACCTGCTTTACTTTTAACAGCGGCGGCAGCTGGGATAGAACAACAATCAATTTGCCAATATTCAAATTTAAACCGATCGGGTAAGTCAATCTCCAGGTAGCGCGATAGCTCTAAAGACGGCAGTGGCTGATTGTCAACCGTCGGCAATAGAAAGTAGCAGGGAGTGATCAGCTCCTCCAACGGATATCGATCGGGGGACTGAATCTTAAACTCATTCGCTAGTAGGTCAACTAAATCTGCCGCCACTAAGTGTCTAGGATGGCATGGCTCTGCCTCCTGAAACGCTGTTTCTGCAATAGTTTCAACCCATAGGTAAAATTCACCCGATAGAATAAAGTCAGCCCCAGATTCAGGAATCCAGGTACCGTGAAGGATTTGCATGGCAAGTCACGGAATAGAACGTAGATATGGCCCAAGTTAGCGCCCATACTATCGCGTTTGGCTGTGCTGTTACAGCTAATTGCTTGATGTAACGTAACACTATCTCCACATAAGCGTGTTCTTTGTTACATCATTTTTATGGATACTTAGGAAATACTGTTATGAGCGTTATTCCTTAATATCTAAGTCCCATGACCACCTATGAATGTCCTGACTCTGAGCTTTTGGCTAAACAGTAAACCAACATCACAGTTCACCATTTAAAATCCAATCAACCAGCTCTTCTACACCAGCACCGCGATATTGGGTGGTGACGCGGTCAGCCATATCCTTAACGGCTGGCAGAGCATTGGCGACGGCGACGCCCAAACCACAGCTCTTAAGTAAGTCAAAGTCGTTTTCCGCATCACCGATCCCGACGACTTGATTAGCCGTCAGCCCCAGCTCAGTCAATGCCACGTTGAGCCCCGTCGCTTTGGTAACGTTGGCAGGCAACACCATGACAGCCCGCTTATTCATAATCACTCGGGATGCTAATCCCATGGATTGAATGGTTTGCTGCACCACGGCTCCATGGGGTTGCCAGGTGGATACAATTACCTGTCCTGTGTTGATCGGGCTAACGTGCTGAGCCTTGAGGGTGGCGATAAATGCGTCAGGGGGTGGGTCCGCCAACAGTTGAAGCCGCTCACTGGCGGGGTGGTAGAAAACCGCACCATTCTCAACAACGACACCATCAAAAATGGCCAGGGCTGAAAAAGCGTTTTGTAGATCTGTCAACTCTCGCCCAGTTACCATTAATAGCAAGCCCCCTGCTTGCTGATAACGCTTTAGAGCCGCCAACGTGGTGTCGGCAACACGCCCCTCGGTGGCTAATGTGCCATCATAGTCGGTTGCGATCGCACGATATTTCATACCCCTCCTCCAAAAAAATATTCTCGTCAGTTGTCAGCCTATGTGCAAGCAATTCCAAGTGATTGGTGTAACATCCCTCAGCAACTGTGCCTTAGAACACGTCGCTAGATATCATCTATTGGTACCTGTTGGTATCTGTCATTTATCCTATTTTAAGAACACTTTTATAAGCTAACCCATTGAACTCCTAGGAAACATTCCCTGAAGTCAATTGAATACGTTATCATCCTAGTAATTGAAAACAAGCGTTATTCGTCCAATTTCACCTCTAAATTGACTGTTTCTGCGTGTGTTTGACCTCAACTGCTAGAGTAAATAGTCAAATGTCTAGTATTCTTCTACCTTTAGAACATTCCTGGCATTTGAGTCAAAATGTTGAGCGGTGGAATATTTAGTGGCAAACGCTAGAGTTGTGTAAGAGTGAACTCATCAATGAATGGAGTCTTGTGAAACTCTTTTCATTGCTTATGTCTACAAGGACATGTACAACTAAAAATAGCCAGTATTAACGATGTCAAGGCAATAGTTTCAATAAAATTTGAACTATTGCCAGGTACTCAATGGCACTGGGGGCATCTATGTTGTTGTTTAGGTTTGTCTACTAGTAGGTTCAGCCTGCGTATTTTTGATGGATATATCCCTCTTTCGCTCACTTGCAGGGCAATACGACACCCTGCGCTTTACGCGCTCGGTTGAAATGATGAACGTGATCAGTCAGCAGATTGAAGATCAGATTCTTCAGCATCAATTGGCGGTTGATTTTTACGCAGGTTTCCAGCGCTTTTCAAATTTTCCCGAACAAATGCGCCGTTATAGCCGGTTAGGCTCAGTTTGTCGACGGGTCTATGTGTTCGGTGTGCCAGATTGTCAGCCACCTTCAATCCAAGGGGTAGAATTTATTGAGCTGAGTCCTACGTCAGCTCTGGCACAGGAATGGTTTTTGTTTGTTGACACGTCTGAGTTTTGGGCGACCTTAGTGGCTCAAGAAACTGAAAACCAGCCTGGTACCAGTGGGCGTCAATACGATGCGCTATGGTCCTATGACGAAGCTGTGGTAGATCGCATTGCCTTGCTCATGTCCCAGGTAATGGAATCCATGTATCGCCCCGTGAAGGAACGCCTCTACAGTCAGCAGTATATGCACATTGCTGAGATCAACAGTCGCATGCTGGAGTTGATTGAGCAAACTGACAAGGTGAGCCAGCGACGCTGGCAACAGCTTCGTACTGTGCACAATATTGCAGAAATGTCATCTAACAGCCCATCAAAACTGTTGCAGAATACGGCTATTATTTTGCAATCTGTCTTTGGGGCAGCTGGCGTAGCCATTTCGTTCAAACTTGATAACGATTACTACACCGTTCCGGTGCTTGTGGGTGAGGCCAATGGTAAGGGTCGCAAAATTTCCTTGGCTAAGGGTATCAGCGGACAGGTCATGTGCCAGGGACGTCTGGTGCAGATTCGAGATACTAATCAACGAACGGACGTAGACGTGGTGATGCCCACAGCCCAATCATTAATTGCGGCACCGCTCGTCTGTCGTAAAATTTCAGGGGCAATTTCCATTGGTGCACCTGAATCAAATCATTGGAATGATGAGGATGCTAAAACGCTGATGGCCATTGCCAAGGTTGTTGCGTTGCAATTTGAGCAGCTATTAGTTAAAAAAAATCAGCCTAATAGTACAAAAAACTCCAACTCAGCTCCTGTCCATGGGGTGCCGCACCGCATAGACATGGCTATTTAACGATTGACGCTGCTCATATCGGGATAACGTTTGGTGCCGGGAATGGGAACAATGGCATCGCCGTTTTCGAGTTTTCATGGGTTTATTCTCCAGTTAGGTGGATATTGCGCTCTGCAAAGACCTGCTTAACGGCGGTAATGCCATTGAGAGCAGCGGGGAATCCTGCATATACGGCCATCTGCATCACAACTTCAACAATCTCTTGGGCGGTACAGCCGACATTCAGGGCGGCGTGAATGTGAACTTTGAGCTGCGGTTGGGCATTCCCTAACGTTGTGAGGGCGGCGAGGGTGGCAATTTCTCGGGATTTTAGATCTAAACCCGGACGGGTATAGATATCGCCAAAGGGAAATTCGATGACGTAGCGGGCTAGATCGGGGGCGATGGATTGCAGACTATCGATTACTTTTTCTCCGGCTTCGCCGTCAATGGTTTTGAGCATTTGCCAGCCTTGCTGGTAACGGTCAGAGGGTGCAGACTGGGCAACGGAATTCATAATGTTCTCTGGGGTGATGTTTGCACAGGTGTTTCGGACAGTTTGGTTTCAATCTCTTTATAGTGTTGAATTTTCCAGTCGATTACGGTGAGGTTTTCTTGTAGCTCCTGTAGTTGTTGCACAACGGTTTGGCGATGGGCTTCTAGCAAGGCGCGCCGTTCTTGTACGGCGTCAGGATGTTGGCGTAGCAGTGTGGCATATTGCTGAATTTGACGAATGGGCATGCCGGTCATGCGCAGTTTGGTGAGAAACTGAATCCAGCGGATATCCTGCGCTGAGTAACGACGGTGACCGTTGCTGGCCCGATGGATGGGGGCAATTAGGTCACAGCGTTCGTAGTAGCGCAGGGTGTGGGTGCTCAGGCCGGTGGCTTGGGCGACTTGTTGGATGGTGAGTGCCTGGTCCATAAGCCTAGGTTAGGAGTTAGAGTGGGCTCTAAGTCAAGGGGGTATTTTGGGGGTATTGGTAGAGGGTTAGAGGGGGGGCTCAGGGCTTTCCTCCTTTCCGGAAATTTCTAAGCTAGTCTACCTAGGCCTACTGGGGTTTACCCTCCTAATGTGGGGGCCTAAACTCCCTTGTTCGAAGCCACATCAGCTACACCACTTAAGCAAGCTGGGGTTTCCCCCGACAGGGTGATCGCTTAGCGCAAACATTCTGGTGAAGGTTGGGTTACGGCGAGGTCCGGGTAAAAGGTATCTCTGTTGTACGAGATCTTCTTTGGTGTCAAGAATCTTTAGGTTCTCAGGTTGTTTCCAACATCTCTAACACCAAATGTGAATCATTCCCCTTCGTTTAAAGGAGATATCTCGTAGGGGCTGTGCCTTGTGCCAGCCCCCGCATCAAAGGCTAATCACTAACGGCTACACCAGAACACCATCACTCAAAACTCAAAACTTACATACGCCCCAATAACCAATCACTCCCCCTTTCTTTAGCCGCCTACCCTGGCTCTAACCGAATAAGCCGCCCGTTGGGTTCATCGGTCAAAATATAAATCAGCCCGTCCGGCCCCTGGCGCACATCCCGCACACGCTGGCCAATGGGGATAGGTGTTTCACTGATAACCATGTCAAGATCGTCCAGGGCAATGTGTCGCACATCTTGCGAAACCAGACCGCCGGCGAATAGGTCACCTTGCCAATCAGGGAAGCGATCGCCCTGGTAAATGAGTAGACCAGACGGTGCGATCGCAGGTGTCCAAACCACCAGAGGATCGATCATGCCCGGTCGCGATCGCTCCGATGAAATTTCGCCACCGGTATACTCACGACTGTGGGTCACCACTGGCCAACCATAGTTCTCCCCTGGGTCCACCCGATTCAGCTCGTCGCCACCCCGTGAGCCATGCTCTGTGGCCCAAGCCTGACCAGTGATGGGGTCTACCATCAGTCCTTGAATATTTCGATGGCCATAGCTCCAAACAGCGGGATCAGCGTCTGGCGTATTGGCAAAGGGATTATCCTCTGGCACGGACCCATCGTCGTTAAGGCGAAGAACTTTACCCAAATGACTATCCAGCTTTTGCGCCTGATGCCGAATCAGCTCACCCTCTAGCTGTAGCGGTGGATTACCGCCATCGCCAATGGAAATCAGCATTGTATTATCCGGCAACCAGCTAATGCGCGAGCCAAAATGCTGGCTACCCTGTTTGGTCCGATTCACCTCAAAGATGACGGTCCAATCAGAGAGGGTATCACCATCAAATTGTGCTCGGGCTACACGGGTCTGATTTGCCCCCGAAGAACCAGCGGCATAGGTAAAATAGACCCACTGATTTTCAGCGAACTGAGGATGCACTGACACATCCATTAAACCGCCCTGGCCAGCGGCAAATACATCAGGCACACCCGATACGGGGGTGGGATCCAGAAAACCACCTGCCTTAATGAGCCGCACCCGTCCTGGACGTTCGGTCACCATCAGGGTGCCATCCGGTAGCCAAGCCATTCCCCAGGGATGCTCTAAGGGTTCTACCAGAATGGTTTGTTGTAGGCTCTCTGCCTGGACCTGGCTGGAAGGATCTGAGTTATTAGACAATGCAGCCTCTGCCGGAGCATCAGGTGAGGTCGCTGACTGCTCTGGATTAGACGTCGCACAGCTCAACACCATGGCCCCAGCCATGACAGCTCCAACGATGGAACTTAATCTATATCGGAGCATTGCCATCTCTCCTGTTTGTAATTACCTCAACGATAGACAAACATCTGCCGATTGTGTGTTTATTTGCGAGCCGCAAGTGCCATCTCAGGTGTCGCTTCTGTAGAAACCTCTGGTGGCATCGGTGATAGGTCACGACAGTTATCCTTAAACCGGCAAAAGAAACTGACAATGACGATATAGAGCACTGGCACAACAAACAGGCTCAACACTGTGGAGACGATCATGCCACCAAAAACAGCAGTGCCTAGAGATTGACGACTAGCGGATCCGGCTCCTGTGGCAATGACTAGAGGAAAAATCCCCAACAGGGTGGAAATGGCAGTCATGATAATGGGTCGCAACCGTTGCTGAGCAGCTTCTACAGCTGCACGTACAATGGACAAACCTTCATCTCTTAGCTGATTAGCAAATTCCACAATCAGAATTGCGTTTTTACTGGCTAAACCAATTAGCATTACCAGACCCACCTGGCAATAGACATCGTTTGGCAATCCCCGCATAGAAATCGCCAGCAGTGCACCCAACATGGCCAGTGGTACCGCCAACAAAATAATCACTGGGTCAATAAAGTTCTCATATTGGGCCGCCAGCACCAAGAAAACAAAAATAATGCCCAAACCAAAGATAATCGGAGCCTGGCCACCGGATTCTAGTTCTTCTAAAGAGATACCGGACCATTCAAACCCCATGGATGTGGGCAGGATTTCACTGGCGATGCGTTCCATAGCTGCGATCGCTTGTCCAGAACTGTAGCCTGCTGCTGGCGAACCATTGATTTCAATAGAACGAAACAGATTGTAATGATTGATGGTTTGGGGTCCCGTAGTGGGTGAAATAGTCACCAAAGTATCCAGAGGGATCATCTCCCCAGTCTCAGACCTCACATAGAGATTGCCAATATCGCTAGGATTCGAACGAAACTGGGCATCGGCCTGCATGTAAACCCGATAAGTCCGGCCAAAGGCATTGAAATCGTTAACATAGCGCGACCCCAAAAAGCCCTGTAACGTATTGAGAATCTCATCAATATTCACCTGCATCGCTTTTGCCAAACTGCGGTCAATATCCACATCTAACTGCGGTGCATTGGCCGTGTAGGTAGTAAAAACATTCTGCAATTCTGGAGCTGCATTGGCTGCTGCCACAAGTTCATCCTTAGCCTGCATAAATGTTTGCAGATCGTTATTGCCCTGGTCCTGTAGCTGAAAGACAAAACCGCTAATGCTGCCTAATCCCTGAATAGTCGGGGGATTAAAGGCAATCACATTGGCTTCCTTAATCTGACCAAACTGTGGCCACACCTGACCCAGTACAGCCTGAGCCGATTGCCCTTCCCTCGGGCGCTCACCCCAGGGAATCAGGGGAGAAAAAATCACACCGTTGTTGGGAATATTACCGCTAAAACCAAACCCGCCTAAGGAGAAGGTACCCTCCACTTCAGGAATACCAAGATACGTTTGATCTACCTGTTCAATGATGTCACTGGTGTAGTCTACCGAAGAGCCTTCGGGTCCCTGCACCAGGCTAATTAAATAACCCTGGTCTTCCTCTGGCAAAAACGCTGTCGGTACTGAGGTATAAAGCCAGGCTGCCACACCCAGGGCGGCAACAAACAAAATCAGCACTGTTGTTTTTAGGCGAGTGAGGCGTCCCAAACTCACTTGATAGCCACGACGCATAGCATCAATACCGCTATTTACCCAACCAAAAAATCGCCCCAGCCAACCACCAGGCTGTTGCCCTGAACGAATTAACAGCGCCGATAGGGCAGGGGTCAAACTCAGAGCATTAAACGTGGAAATAGTAACAGCAAAAGCAATGGTTAGAGCAAATTGGCGATAAAGCTGTCCTGTCGTCCCCGGAAAAAAGGCCACTGGAATAAATACAGCTAACAGCACTAGCGAGGTGGCAATCACCGCCCCTGTCAGCTCACGCATGGCTTCAATCGCAGCCAGGTGGGGCCGCATACCCTTATCCTGGATTTTGCCAGCAATGTCTTCTACTACAACGATGGCATCGTCCACCACCATCCCTGTCGCCAGAATTAAACCAAACAGGGTGAGACTGTTGATGGAGAAATTAAACACTTTAATAAAGGCAAAGGTGCCGATTAAGGCCACCGGAATCACCACCGCAGGAACAATGGTGGCGCGCCAGTTTTGAAGAAACAAAAACAGTACCAGCACCACCAAAATAATTGCCTGAAGCAGGGTACTGACGACCTCTTTTCTAGATTCCACTACAAATAACGAAGGGTCGTAGGGGACTGCATAGCTCAACCCTGGTGGAAAGTCTTCTGCCAGATCAGCCATGGTGGCTTTAACCGCATTGGCAGCTTCTAGAGCATTGGTGCCGGGTGTTTGTACAATCTGATAGCCAATCGCCCCCTGCTGTCGATAGCGGGCAAACGTGTTGTAGCTTTCTGCCCCTAGCTCGGCTCGACCAATATCGCGAAAATAGACTAGATTGCCATCATCTTCAGTTTTGATGACCAAGTTTTCAAACTCGCTCACCTCTTCTAAACGACCCTGGGTGCGCAGGGTTAGCTGATAGCTGAGGCCATCTTCCGTCGGCGGTTGACCAATACTGCCTGCCCCCACCTGCAGGTTTTGTTCTTGAATAACATCCACCACATCTTCGGTGGTAATATCACGAGCCGCCATCCTAGCTGGGTCAAGCCACAGTCGCATAGCATAGCGCCGTTCACCAAACGGCTGTATCTGAGCCACACCTGGAATTCGTCGTAGGGCATCTAGCACGTAGAGATCAGCGTAGTTACTAATAAAGTTGTCGTCGTAAAGACCTTCCTCTTCGCTGTAGATGGCCATCCCCACTACCACGCTGCTGGATTGTTTACGCACCGTAACCCCGGTCCGCTGTACTTCCTGAGGTAGCTGGGGGGTGACAATGGAAACCCGATTGAGAACGTCGACAGCTGCAATATCGAGGTCGTAGCCCTGACGAAATGTGATGGTAATTGAACTCGTGCCATCATCACTGCTGGTGGAGTTCATATAGCGCATACCGCTAACGCCGTTAATCTCACGCTCCAGTGTGGTGGTTACGGTTTCTTCCACCACTTCGGAGCTGGCACCAATGTAGTTAGCGCTGACAACCACCTGCACCGGACTAATGTCAGGATACTGTTCCACAGGCAGCGTCGGAATCACGATGGCCCCCACCATAAAAATGATGATAGAGAGCACCATGGTGAGCACAGGGCGGCGAATAAAAGTTTCGACAAACATGGGGCGATCAGGGGAGGGGGGAAGAGGGGGAGAAGGGGGAAAATCTTGTAGGGGCTGTGCCTTGTGCCTGCCCCACTATGCCGAAATTTTCTTCTACATATCGCAGGTAATTAAACGATTGAGAAAGTAATTTGTCATCCGAGACCCGTAGGGAGAATTCCACCAGCGAGATGGATGGCACCCCTTAGGTGCGTTGAGAGAAAAATCCAATTCATCACATTTGCGCCAGCGATTCCCGGTAGGAGTTTGTTCACTAACGCCTTCACGCCAGCCCAAAGCAGCACCCCATCGCTGGGTAAGCTGCAGGTCTTCACCAATGGTGCTTTCCAGGCTACCGCCTAACTCCTGGTAAATTTGCAGCTGCACACTAAAGCCAAAGTGTCCCTCGCTGTAGGTGGACCATAGACGGTCAATTACTTGCAGCTCACCACAGGAGAAGCTACGAATTTCGCGGGGGCTGAGGTCTTCTAAGTCGGAGACACCAGCGATATCGGCAATCAGCCGAACAGTTTCTTTGTCAGCAGCAAACCATTCCTGATTGGATAGCTGTTCGTGCAGGGTTTCGTATCGGTAGAGATCGCCCACCACCATTAAGCGACGTTCGATCTGGCGCACCTGTTGGGGTAGCTGGGATAGCTGACTGATTTCTTCACGCAGCGCTGAGATCTCACCCATCATTTTCTGAATGGCGAGGAGTTCTGGACTGGGTGAGCTGTCAACGGGGGTGGTTTGGGAGGGATCCTGTTGGGAGTTGGGGGAGGTCATGGGGAGTGGGGGAGAGTTTTGAATTGTGAACGGGGGCTTCAGGCTAAGTGCCTATTAGTTGGCTGAGGTGGAGTTGTCCGCAGTGACGGGTGCGCCGTCGGATAGGCGTAAAATGCCGGCGGTGATAATGGTTTCTCCTGTGTCTACACCGCTGATGATGTGATAGCGATTGTTATCTATGGTGCCAAGCTGGACCGGGCGTTGAACGGCAACAAATTCGCTATCACCTTCTGTGGCCGACTCCATCACGAATACAAAGCTTTGGCCACCGACACGGGAGATGGCGGTGGTGGGCACCATAACGCCGGGAGATTCGTCCCAGATAACATTGGCGCGAACAAACTGTTCATCCCGCAGTTGTCCATCGGGGTTAGGGAAACTTGCCTTAGCTAGGATGGACTGGGCTCCTGCTTCCACCCGCTCGGCGACAAAGCTGATGCGCCCTGTTACTAAGGGGTCTAAACCTTCCTGGGTACGAAGTTCTACGGGTAAACCTGCTCGCAGTTCGTTGCTACGTTCTACCGGAATCGAGAGACGCAGATCCATAGTTTGATTGCTGGTCAGGGTTGTGATCATCTGTCCGATGTTGACGTAGTCACCGACTTTGACGGGTAAGTCACCAACAACTCCATTGATGGGGGCGACAACCTGATAGTCGGATAGGTCTTCAGTGGCAACAGCAGCATTGGATTCTGCTCGACTTAAAGAGGCACGGGCTTCTGCCAGGTTGGCACGGGCAGTTTGAATACGACGCTCGGCTGCTGCTAGGGCTGCGATCGCAACATCCCGATTTCGCGCCACCTGGTCCAACGACTGCTGCGCCAGAGCTCCCGCATCTACTAAAGATTGTGTACGCTGATATTCAGTGTCCTGCAACGCCCGTTCAGCGATAGCACTATCCCGATCCGCTTCTGCCTCTAAAATTTCTGCCTGGGCTGCACTGCGTGAGGCGCGAGCCACTTCAATGTCAGCAATAGCTCCACTGACAACCGCTGCGGGACGGTCTGGGCTGAGCTGCAAAATCGGCGTCCCCGCTGACACCCGATCACCTGCCACCACCAGTATTTGAGTAATACGGCCCTCGACTTCAGGCCGCAGCATTACCCGTTCCTGAGCTTCCAGCGCGCCAACAAATTCTGAGAATTCTTTTACGGGGGCAGAGCGCGCTGTTTCGGTTTCAACAGTGGTGGATTGGGCTGCGATCGCGCCAGGTACTACATCCTGCTGAAATCGGCTCCATAAAAACCATCCACCCGCCAGTCCTAGAAATCCTACTAATAACCAGAGCCATCCTTGATGGCGGTTACGGCCAAGACCAGACGATGCGGTTGGTGTAATCGCAGATTGTGTTTCCATGACTGTCTTTGCTCTGAAAGGGTGGATAAAATTGCAATAATTTTGTTGTGAATGCAAAAAACACTTTCTTCGACAATTTTCGACAATTAGACAATTAAAGGATCTTAAACAACCTAAAGTAACGTTAGCAGATCTGAAGCAACTGTGGAGGAATCCCTCAATACATAGGTTACGTCCCTGACTGTAACCAGTAAGTGTGCAGTGTTACCAAGTTTTTATTACAAGAAAAGAAATATAAATTTGGCTAGATTTTTGACTATCACTCAAAACTGAGTCAGGTCATTTTCCATCTAAGTCATTACCAACTCAAGGTACTAAGCGTTCTCGATCATGTATAGAAGATTCTTCCATAATTGCAATAAATGATGCGAGTGGTTGAGCCAAGAGCTTGGCATCGTGCTCAAACAGAAAGGCTTAGCTCTGACCCACACAATATCGAAGAATATCAAACCCTAACATCGAAGTCTTGAACATTCTTGCGGTTTTTGATCATTTTTGTCGCAAATAGCGGCCTGGCGTCACCTGCAAAAATCGCTTGAACTGCCGTGTCAGGTGACTTTGATCGGAAAAACCAGCATCTTCGGCCACTTGCCTGAGTGACAAGCCTTGGTGTAGCAACTGTTTCGCGCGGTTAACCCGAGCCTGGATCTGATATTGATGTGGGGCCATACCCACCTCTTGCTGAAAGATATGGTGCAGGTGGTAAGGACTGAGCCCAACCAGCTGGGCCAGTTGATCAAGCGATACATTTTCAGTTAGATGGGCCATCAGATAGTCCTGCACTTGCTGAACACGGTGGCGATCTCGCTTAGGTGTCTGGGGTACAACGCGTTGTTCTGCATGCCGTTGGATCAGCTGATTGAGACATATCGATAGTAGGGTCGTGCGTTCAAGGGTGCTGGTCTGTTGTTGAAAGGTGCCAAAAAACTGCAAAAATTGGGTGGCTAAGGTGCGATCGTAAATGACTGGGTTATCAAAAAAAGGTAAGCCAGTAGAAGACCCTGATAAGGCCGTAAAAACCTCAGACAACCGATCAGGATGAATGTAAAGCATCCAATAGGTACGATATTGTTCGAGCCAGGTCCGTTTACGAGTGGTGGCATGTACCTCCCCCGAATGCAGGAGACTAAAGTGCCCCATCGGTACCGGATGTCCCCCGCCTCGATAGAAGTACCCTCCGTTGGTATCCTGACTAAACCCCAGTTGATACTCTGGATGACAATGTTTGGGAATTGGGCCAGCGGGTCCGGGCACCAAGTGATACCATTCCAGCAAAACTCCCTCAAGCTGCCATGTTTTAATGGTGTGTTTCGCATTGGTAAGATTGGTTTCAAAATGGTTTTGATGCATACATAAATTTTCGAGAAGGGCGTGTATATCATTCATCAAACCTAGCGTTGGGGAAATGTTCTAGACAGGAGTACCATGTTTTTACCTTTGCAGAATCGGGCAATCTGATGGCAAGCCAATGCTTGGCCAACTATTGTGATCTGAACAAAACCAGTCTGTGGGTATGCAACATCTTTTAATTATCGAAGACGACCAGGGAAAGCGTGCCGTCAATTTATATGCTGATTCTGGATCCATTGGTCGCGATGTCAGCAACTCAATTGTTCTCCATTCTAAAGAAGTCTCGCGTCAGCATGCCATTTTATTACGGGTGCCCCATCCTGGTGAAGATGACTACGGGTTTCAGATTATTGATGGCAATTTACAGGGAAAACCTAGCACTAACGGTTTGTTTATCAATGGCCGACGCTGCGATTCTCGTAATCTGCGCCACGGTGATGAAATTGTATTTGGGGCCAATGTGAAGGTGCGGTACCACACGGCTGCTGATAGTGAGGATGTGCAGTGGCTGCTCTCAGGCAGTGATGAAGCAGAAAAGTATATGGCCACACTCATTGCCGCCCCTGTGGATTCATCGCTCATGGCTGAATCAGATCGCCCCCAAGATGCTGTTATTGCTCGCCTGGCGTCGTTTCCTCAACTGTTCTCCCATCCAATTATTGAGCTTGCTCTAACAGGGGAGTTGACGTACCTCAACCCGGCTGCCGTTAGCCAGTTTCCTACCATTAGTTTGGCCAAACTCAGCCATCCGATTTTAGAGGGAGTGATTGATGCCGTTCAGGCCGAGGAAAAACAACAATTTGTCCGCCATATAGCGGTCGGCGATCGGATCTTTGAACAGGCATTTCACTATATTCCCCAGAGCGATCTAATTCGCTGTTATTTAGTTGATATTACTGAGCGTAAACGGGCCGAAGCTGAGCTTCAAGCACTCCACGATGGCTTAGAAGCTCAGGTCAAGGAGCGTACCAGCCAGCTATGGGCAACCGCTGAGCATCTAAAACAAGAACAAAAAGCTCTACAGGCCAGCTATGCCACTAATCGAGCCTTACTCAATGCCATTCCAGATCCCATGTTTCGCATTAGCGACAAGGGTCAGATTGTGAACTTTAGTGAACCCAAACACCATACGTTGCCCTTTTCTCCCAGTGCTTGCTTAAAGCATCATTTAGCTGATGTGCTGCCCCAGCCGGTGGCCGCAGCTATGCAGCAATGCATTACTCGGGCATTAGCAACTGAAGAAATTGAGGTACTGGAGTTTCAGCTAGCCCTTGACAGTGAAAATCGTGATTTCGAGGCACGTATTGTTAACAGCTCCCCGCAAGAAGTCATGGCAATTATTCGTGACATTACGAAGCGAAAACAGATTGAAACAGAAATTCGCCACACCCTGGAGCGAGAACGAGAACTCAATGAGATGAAAACCCGATTTGTGTCGATGACATCCCATGAGTTTCGCACACCTCTGACAACAATTTTGTCATCGGCAGAACTATTGAAATATTATGGTGAACAGTGGGAGATTACCAAGCAACATCAGTATTTACAAAAAATTCAAACAGCTGCCACCCATATGACTGAGCTATTAAATGATGTGCTATTAATCAACAAAGTGGAGGCTGGTCGGATGGAGTTTAATCCGCAGCCGCTGGTGCTTAGTGAGTTTTGTCAGGAAATTATTGAAGAATTGCAAATTACGACGGATCGCCACAGTTTGGTGTTGCGATCGCACCTGCCCAACACATCCCATCACATTGACCGTAAACTCATGCGCCATATTCTGACTAATTTGTTGAGTAATGCCATCAATTACTCCCCTAGCGGTGGTGAAATTCTGGTTACCCTGGAGACCACAGACCATGATCTGACCCTATCGGTGCAAGACCACGGCATTGGTATTCCAGAAGCAGCGCGTCCGACACTCTTTGAATCATTTGTCCGGGGGCCTAACGTTGGCACAATTTCAGGGACCGGTCTGGGGTTGGCCATCATCCAAAAATCCGTAGAATTGCACCATGGACAGATCACCTTTGACAGCACCGTTGGTCAAGGCACGACGTTCGTGATTACGCTGCCTGTGATTTCTCTGAGTAACCCAACCACATTCTCGGGCAACCTAATGAATGCCTAGGACCCTGTATTTATCTATCCATCAGTCGAACATATTAGGTCTACCCGAGAAAACGTAATGATTAAAATTTTAGTAATCGAAGACGAAGTAGAAATTCGTTCAAACCTTTTAGAATTACTGACATTAGAAGGCTACAATGTTGTTGGAGCAGACAATGGCATGACCGGTTTACTAGGAGCCTTTGAGCATTTGCCAGATTTAATTATCTGTGATGTCATGATGCCTGAACTTGATGGCTATGACGTGCTACGGGCCCTGCGTCAGGAACCTAAAACCATAGCAACTCCCTTCATTTTTCTGACCGCCCTGGCAAACAAAGGAGATGTGCGTCAGGGGATGGTGCTGGGGGCAGATGATTATTTGACCAAGCCCTTTACCCGTTCAGATGTGTTAACTGCCATTAAAAGTCGTTTGCAAAAGCAGGCTGCTTCACAAGCTCAATTGTTAAAGTTGCAACAAGAGATTCAGCTATTCCGTGAAGGTCTTAGTGGCAATCAGGTAGAATTGCTGACCAATATACGGCAACACATGAAGGAGGCAGCCACCAAATTAGAGATTGTTGTCAATATCCTGAAGGCGTTACCCCCTAGTGAGCAACGAGAGCGTAGCATTGCCCTTGTCCAGAATGTATGTGCTTCCGACATTAAAATATTGTCTCAAATTCCAAATTTTGAATATTTATTAGAGACAACATCAATGTAATGTACATCAACAATGTGTTGATCCCTGTAGTTAAAATATTCAGCTAAACTTAGCTCCAATAATAGCAACAACAACAATAACAATGATTAATGCAGCTATCATCAAAAATGCAGTTGTATACATAGGACATTAAAAGATAAACTGTATCAGATCACACACTTTATCACCATATCAGTATTTTGTTCGATTTTCAGGAAAGGTGGTAAAGTTCACCTTTTTTTGACAGTTCTGAGTTTTGAGTTCCCTTGAGGCCGCAGACAACTAGGTATTCTCTTCTCCAAAAGAGGCAAAATGCTCAAGCAAGAGTCGATGCATAAATATATACCCACCCCCCACTTTTTGGAGAAAAATGCTATCAGCAGCGTAATCCAGGAACTTACGGTAGTTCCAGGGAGTCGTGCCACTCAGTGTCAGAATTATTCGGAGCAGGGTATGTTTGATCAAGGCTTCACCGCCACCCGCAGCAAAGCCAAAAGCCAAACCGGTCGCAGCCCAAAATGAAGCTTTGGTATTGCCAATTAGAACACCAGGTACGTACAGCGTAACCATGGATATCAGGGCAAATAAGGTGGAATTACGGGCTGATTGCCACATACCATCATTGGGACGACTGGTATTGCCGATGCGTTTGCCGCTGAAGCCACGAATCAGGCCAAAGGTAAGCCCCAGGGTGGCCCCAAAAGCCAGACCGATCAAGCTATGGTTGGCGAAACAGGTGCCATTACGAAGGCAAGCGCTATCGCCAAATATAAACCCGAAGCCCACTTTGAGACTCCAGCCAATTAAGGGGCCTAAACTCAGCCCCAGCAATAAGTTATTGCGAGCTTGTCGCCAGGACCAGCGCAATGTCTCAGCAGGGGTGATGCGATAAACACCAAAGATGCGGCTACAAATCAGGCTACCTAAGCCAACGGCCAACAGTAGTCTGTCCCAAGCGAGCACCTGAGCACCCAGGAGAGTGGCGATCGCAAAAAAGCTACACCACAGTCCAGCCACATAACAACGTCTCAGCTTTGGGGCCAGCCAATCGGGTTGAATCCGTTCAATGAGAAGAACAGTTTGGGATGTGAGCACCAATCGCTGTGCCAGAGACGTTAACCAGCCCTGGATTTGGGCCGTGCTGTAGAGAGGGTGCCCAGGGCGATGGGTCAACATCCGCTGAATGTAGGCATCAAACAACTGATGTTGATAATCTCCATGGTGCGGCTTATGGCCCAATCGCAGAATCTCATCAGATGATACCCCCTGATAGGTGAGCACCATAATATTCAAAATCAGTGGCGAACGGGCCAACTCCATTAGAGACGTTGTGGCATCTTGAACAGCGGCATTTTGTTCTAAAAGAGATTTTAAGCCAGTTAACCCCTGCTCAGGACGATTTAGATACGCTAAAATCTGTTTATCGGTGAGGGAGCGCAGGTAAAGAGCGGCCTGAAATTCCAGCTTTTGGGGTAGTTGCTCATAGTCACGAATGCGACAACAAACCACCATTTCAGGACCATAGTCTCGATGGAATTGGTTTAAAGCCTCGATACAGGCGGTGCGACGGTCAGGTGCCACTTCATCCAGGCCATCTAACAGCAATAACAACTGTTGTTGATCTACCCAGCGCCGACCAATGGCCTGAGGTACCTGATATTTGCTGTTGAGTTCTTTAACCAGCCATGGAGCAATTGCGCCACTGCGCCATGACGAGAGATTGAAGATCACCGGTAACCGCTGTTGCTCTTCAGCCCGATCGAGCAACTTGCGGGCCAAACTCAGCAGTGTGGTGGTTTTGCCAGCTCCTGGTTCACCCAAAATTAAGAGAGTGCGACCTTCGCCAATGGCATCAAAAACATGGCTGACCTGGGTACCTGCTGGCAACGGTTGGGGCGACTGGCCAGGAGTAGCGTAGGTAATTTGCCAGGGAAGTGAGATCGCATCGGGTCGTTCTTCTAACCCTAAATTCAACAAAACTTGACCGTGGAGAGAGCGATCCAGAACACCCTCAATCCAGAAACGGCGCACCTTATTGAGTAGAGCCTGACGATTCCGATGGGTTTGTTGGGAGTACGAATTGGCGAGAGCGAAGTTAGACGTGCCCTCCACCGAACGATGAGAAAGCGACGTAGGTTGGGTTGCCCCCAAGAAACCCAACGTGCCTTCACCTAATGCCTCCTTTCCTGGCAAAGGGCTCGTCGGCAACACTGTCGGCCCAGACCCAGACGCTACCTCCGATGTTTCTAGCCCATCAAATAGCGTTTGAAACACCTGTAGCGCTTCCCCCGCAGTCCCATACCGTTCACGATGGTCCAAATGCACCAACCGGTCGATAAACTGGGCCAGCTCCTGGGGGACACTGACCCCCACACGGGCACAGGTGGCAGGGGTGCCAAAGCCCATAGGATGCCGCCCAGATAGCGCCTGGAGCATCACCATCCCCAGGCCGTATAAATCACTGCCAAAGCAAGGATGGGCCGCTTGCTGCTCTGGAGCCATATAGCCCAAAGAACCAATGGCAACGGTCAAGTCTGGGTTGGGTGATGCTTGCAGTGCTTTGACCGCACCAAAGTCAATCAGCACTAGCGGACCTGCAGGTTGATCCGGCTCCTGCCGTCGCAAAATATTGCTAGGTTTAATATCGCGGTGAATGACCCGCTGGCTATGGACGGCAGCCAATACCGTCAGCAGGCCTTGCAGATCCTGGATCACCTGCTCCACTGCCATGGGGCCAAGGGCAAATTCGTCCGCCAGGGACTGCCCTGGAATATATTCTTGTACCAGGTAAAGTTCGCCCGCTTCTTCTATGTGGGCGAGTAATCTTGGTATTTGGGGATGTTCCCCCAGCCGATAAAGGGTTTCAGCCTCCAGGTTAAATAGCCGCTTAGCAACCTCAAGGGCATCCGTGTGGATGGGATTGAGCTGTTTAACCACACAGATAGGATGGCCGGGCAACTGCTCATCGTGGGCCAAGAAGACTGTACCAAAGCCGCCTTGACCCATAGGTTTATCGATGTGATAGCGATGCGCTAGGCGCTGCACCATAGTGATTTGTGGCGTTGCTGAGCCACGATGGTAGTCAATCTGTCAGCGTCTGACAAGTAGATACCATATCAGCTGTAGCGCCCTTGCCTATGCGCCTACGCCCCGTAGGGATTCATAGTGCAGCTGGAACCAGTCGTAGGTTTTGGCAATGCCCTCCTGTAGAGAGGTTTGGGCCTGCCAGCCCAGGTCAGTAAGCTTAGAGGGGTCCATGAGCTTACGGGGCGTGCCATCGGGTTTGCTGCTATCAAAGACAATTTCGCCGCCGTAGCCCACTACATCCTTGATGGTTAGGGCCAGCTCTTTAATGGAAATTTCCTTGCTGCTACCAATGTTGACAAACTCAATGCCCTCATAATTGTCCATCATGAATAACAGGCCATCGGCCAGATCATCCACATAGAGAAATTCCCGTAGGGGGGTACCGCTGCCCCACACATCTGCCGTGGGTTGGTTGGCGAGCTTGGCTTCATGGAACTTGCGCATCAGGGCCGGTAGGACATGGGAGTTGGCCAGGTCAAAATTATCGTTGATGCCATACAGGTTAGTGGGCATGGCGGAGATAAAGTTGACGCCGTACTGACGGCAGTAGTTTTCACACAGCTTGAGACCGGCAATTTTTGCGATCGCATAGGGCTCATTGGTGGGCTCCAGAAAACCCGTGAGCAGAGACTCTTCGCGCATGGGCTGGGGCGCTAGCTTGGGATAAATACAGGAAGAGCCCAGGAATAATAGCTTTTTGACACCCGTTTTATAGGCACTATGGATAACATTGGCCTCAATCATCAGGTTATCGTAGAGAAACGAGGCACGATAGGTGTTATTCGCATGGATACCACCGACCTTCGCCGCCGCCAGAAAGACATAATCTGGTTTAGTCGCTTCAAAAAAAGCTTCAACATCAGCCTGTCGGCAAAGATCCAGCTCCTTACTACTCTTAAGCAATAAATTTGTATAGCCCCGATCTTTGAGAGCACGGACAATAGCACTACCCACAAGGCCATTATGGCCAGCGACGTAAATCTTGGCGTTAGTTTCCATAATGGTTAAGTATGCGAAAAAAAATAAAAGTGTCTAAAGTGTCTATCGTTCTAAGTGTATCCTTAGCAGCTTAAATAACTTTAATCAACGCCAAGGAAACGGCACCCAGTTACTTTATTCACCCTTCACGCTTATGACTAAACTTCAGAACATTTTTATAACCAGACTGGCGTTCTAATGAAAAGAAATTGATTGGAAGATGGGCGTTTTTCACCCGTGCTGAATATACCCCACTCATCTTTCACTATTCACGTATCCCCATAGCGATAATCTGATAAATCTCATTTCCGTTGGTGTTGCTGTTGCCGTGATATCACCACGAACAACAAGAAAGTTAAAAACCCAGTTAGCCTTTAGCATAAAAGGCTAACTGGGTTTGAAGCATGGTCAGATTAAACCAGACCAGATCTCACAACCTGGACCGTATTCAACCTTAGTACTTGTAGCTATCGGTCTTGAAGGGACCTTCTACAGACACATTGATGTAGTCAGCCTGGGTTTGAGTCAGCTGAGTAATCACACCGCCAAAGCCTTCAACCATGTAGCGAGCAACTTCTTCATCCAGGTGCTTAGGTAAGACATCTACCGTAATGGCATTGGCCTTATCTGCATCGGACAGATCAGCAAACTTGCGCTCAAACAAGAACATTTGAGCCAGCACCTGGTTAGCAAAGGAACCATCCATAATGCGAGAGGGGTGGCCAGTGGCATTACCCAGATTCACCAAGCGACCCTCTGCCAACAAGAGCAAAAAGTCTTGGGGGTCATCGCTACGATAAATCTTATGGACCTGGGGCTTTACTTCTTCCCACTGCCAGGTTTTACGCATGTAAGCAGTGTCAATCTCGTTGTCAAAGTGACCGATGTTGCAAACCACTGCGCCGGGCTTTAACGCTGCCAGCATGCTAGCGTCACACACATTGACATTCCCCGTTGCGGTGACCAACAAATCAGTGGCTGCTAGCAAATCTTTGTTGAGGTTAGCGCCTGTGCCATCGTTGACACCATGATGGTAGGGTGAAACAACTTCAAAGCCATCCATGCAGGCCTGCATAGCGCAGATGGGGTCAACTTCCGCCACCTTAACAATCATGCCTTCTTGACGCAGAGAGGCCACTGACCCCTTACCCACATCGCCATAACCAATCACCAGGGCCTTTTTACCAGCCATCAGGTGGTCAGTACCGCGCTTAATCGCATCGTTTAGACTGTGGCGACAGCCATATTTATTGTCGTTTTTAGCTTTAGTGACAGAGTCATTGACGTTGACAGCAGGAATCTTGAGTTCGCCCTTCTCTAACATTTCATAGAGACGGTGAACACCTGTCGTGGTTTCCTCGGTCACACCATGGACGTTGGTGAGCATTTCAGGATAGGTCTCGTGGATGTAACCGGTCAGGTCACCGCCGTCGTCCAAAATCATGTTGGCATTCCACAGCTGACCTTCAGGGGTCCGGCAGGTCTGCTCAATGCACCACATATATTCGTCTTCGGTTTCACCTTTCCACGCGAAGACGGGAACACCCGCTTCAGCAATGGCAGCGGCGGCATGGTCCTGGGTAGAGAAAATATTGCAAGATGACCAGCGCACCTCGGCACCCAATTCAATCAAGGTCTCGATGAGCACGGCTGTTTGAATGGTCATGTGAATACAGCCGATGATCTTAGCGCCTGACAGGGGCTTGCTGTCGCTATATTTTTTGCGAATAGCCATCAGCGCTGGCATTTCGCCTTCTGCGATCGCAATTTCTTTGCGGCCCCAACTGGCCAGACTAATATCAGCTACTTTGTAGTCTCTTGTAAGTGTTTGTGCGCTCATGGGCTTCCTTATGGTGAGTGACAAGTTTATCTGACCAACCTATTCATTATGCCGTTAGAGGATGTTCTAGGCATTCTACTTTCCAAATGCTGGCTTAAAGCAGATATTCTCCTTTTGGAGGGGGCCTGCTTCTTTTGCATCTGATTCTTTTGCAGAAGCTATTTCTATGATTAAGCGACTGTCAAAGTGGCTAACGGTTGTTCAGGCCCCCTTTTATGGAACTATTTGCATGCGCCTAATTAGGCATACTGGGGATTCCCTCAAAATCCGTCTCCCTAGGGGAGACGGATTTTGAATGTAGACGCCAAAGCGGCTTCTCGCAGAGTGGGCTCAACTTTCCGAGTGATCTATTCGGTAACCTTGAGCAGCAAAGGACAGCCTATGCCAGGCTCGCATTTCAGGAAAAGCAAGCTTACCTAAAGTGCGGCTTTTAGCAAATCAGCCTTATCGGTTTTTTCCCAGGTAAAGTCAGGCAGTTCACGGCCAAAGTGGCCATAGGCAGCCGTTGGTCCATAGATCGGTCGACGGAGGTCGAGCATATCGATCAGACCCTGGGGGCGCAGGTCAAAATGCTCGCGAATGAGCATGGCAATTTTGTCATCCTCCAGCTTGCCAGTGCCAAAGGTATTGACTGAAATAGACGTGGGTTCAGCGACACCAATGGCATAGGAAACCTGGATTTCGCACAGTTCTGCCAAACCAGCTGCAACAATATTTTTGGCCACATAGCGACCGGCATAGGCCGCTGAGCGGTCTACCTTAGAGGGATCCTTACCGGAGAATGCGCCTCCACCATGACGGGCCATGCCGCCGTAGGTGTCGACAATAATCTTACGACCGGTGAGGCCACAGTCACCGACAGGGCCACCAATGATGAATTGTCCGGTGGGGTTAATGTGGTACTGCGTTTCAGCATGTAACCATTGATGGGGCAGCACGGGCTTGATGATTTCCTCCATGACGGCTTCACGGATATCGCCCAGGGAAATGTCCGGATCATGCTGGGTAGAAAGAACTACGGCATCAACAGCAACAGGCTTACGGTTTTCGTAGCGCAGGGTGACCTGGCTCTTAGCATCAGGGCGAAGCCAGGGCAGCACCTTATTTTTGCGTAGATAGGCCTGGCGTTCTACTAGCCGGTGGGAGTAGTAAATAGGGGCGGGCATCAGCACATCAGTTTCGCTGGTGGCGTAGCCAAACATTAGACCTTGGTCGCCTGCACCAAGATCTTTGTTTTCGCCTTCGTCGACGCCCATGGCAATATCAGTAGATTGCTTACCAATAGCATTGACAACGGCGCAGGAAGCTCCATCAAAACCTAAGTCTGAACTGTTATAGCCGATGCCGATAATGACATCACGGACGATATCTTCAAGATCAACATAGGTGCTGGTGCGAACTTCACCTGCGATGATGGCCATACCGGTTTTTACCATGGTTTCCACGGCAACACGGGAGTGGATGTCATCTCTTAATAGGGCATCTAAAACGGCATCGGAAATTTGGTCGGCCATTTTATCGGGGTGGCCTTCTGAAACTGATTCTGAAGTGAAGGTGCTATATAAACTCATGGCAAACGCTAATCGCAGATACGAAAACTACCTAGGGCGAGCAATAGGTATAATGGCTTAACTATAGTAGTTGATGTGCATACAATCGTTAATGCCGTATTTGGTGGTCATAAGTCGTAGATCACACAATATCTGGATCAATTCCTTGAGATCGCAACATTTCAGCCAATCGCTCAGCCCGTTGGTGCTCTTGTTCAGCTCGTTGCCGTTCTTGTTCAGCTCGTTGCCGTTCCTGGTCAGCTTCCTGGGTAACTGCCGCTACTTTTTCTACGGCCCAGGGAAGTAACTGTCCATTGGCATCCCACCACCGTAGCCAATAGCCATCTCTTTCTTCTTTTTTGCCGCGCCAGGTTCCTAAAAAGAACCCCATGGCTTCTAACCAATGTTGACCTTCTGGGTTAGGTTGTTCTAGTTCATAGCGTCCATTGGTCAGATGATAAACTTCTAGAAGTCCACCTTCTGGTTCAAAAATCACATAGGTAGGTACCTTTAAAATCTGTTCATAAAAGAACCACTTGCCGGGTGGAAATGTTTGCTTAGATGAATATTCTTTGCCATCTTCATCTGAGAGAAATTCCATCACCACGGTTGGTGCCTCACCGTCTAAATTAGGTGTATAGGCTTTGCGTGTCTGTCCGGGTTGATTAACTCGGGCAACATAGAGCCAGGCGGGGGCTTTGATTACCAGGTTGTCGTTCATCGTGGCACACAGGCCAAAATTAGATGCAATCAGCATCTCTGGTTGAATCCAGCTACTGAGTTCTAGGGGTTCGCGTAATGCCCCTGCAAGCAGTGGTTGACCGGTATTTTCCACAGGTTTTTCGTCCAGATTGAAGTCCTCTGGTAAGGGGTCCCAGGTGATACGCAGCTCTGCTATTTTGATTGAGGCAGCAACCATCACATTTTCCTTAGGAACTACCGCTTCTTATTTTAGGATGACTTACCGGGATGTGGGATGAGTAGATTGACACTACCGCACTTTAATCCAGACGGTTGGTTAATGTTTCCTAACTGACCATGGCACAAGATTTGAGATAGGGTCAGTTTTTAGAGTTAGAAGATAACGGTCAGCCTGTAGCGTAGTCTGACAATTCACGCCTGTAGCTAGGGTGAAAGCCGAGGACAATGCCTTGTTTAGGTACACCTTTGTCGACCAGTTCACGATCTCCATATCAACACCACCCATTTTTAATTCCAGGGGATCTTGAGTAGTTGTTCACCCCATTACCTCATCCACCTATCCACAGTCCCAACCTGGGAGTTTATCTCTATACCAACCTCTCTTCTCACGAAGGCCTAATAGGCGGGTCAGGGTCTAGACTAGAGCCAGTGCGACCGGTGACTAGCCATAGCCAACTGCGGGCGATGTCTCTCACAATTTTATGATGAGACTCGGACGGTATATTGGAGGGAACAGAAATTGGGGTGTAGGCGATGCCGCGACTGCCGAGGACCCAAAAGGCGATGGCTTTGGAGCGGGGCATATGGAAGTCTGAGGTAACTAAATAGATGTGGCGGATGTTGTGGGCTTGGAGTTGGGCTACCAGTGTGGTGAAGTTGGTGACGGTATCGGTGGCGCTATAGTCCAGGTTGACTCGCGTTAGGGCGACGTTTTGGGCTGAGAAAATTTTATGGGCTTGGGTGGGGTCTAAGCCGCTGGATACCCACACTGCTAGTTGTGGGTTTTGGGTGGCTAGTTGGGCGGCGGCGGGCTCTCGGGTATTGCCGCCGCCGAGGACTAAAATGGCTTCGGGGTCAGGGGATTGATGGGCTGAAACGATTAGCCTGGCTTTGATGGCTAGGATGATTAGAAGGCTGGTGGTTATGAGTGCGATCGCGCCATGAAATATCCACTGCTGCCACAACTTAACCATAATTCTGAATACTGCAACAGTAGATTGACACTACTGTACTTTAATCCAGATGGTTTGATACTGTTCGGTTAATAATTTTCCCTACTTCCAGCCATTCAGCACTTCAAGCTTTTCTCTTTAGTTGCACAATCATCATCAAATATTTGCCCCTCATAAAGGATTAGTCTTAACACTTCTATATACCTCTATGAGAGTATCACCTAGGGCTGTTTGACTAAAACGTTCAGCAACCGATTTTCTTGCATTGGATGCCAACTCCTCTCGAAACTGTACATCTCTAACTAATTTATCAATGGCATTAGCTAATTCTTTAGCATTGCCTGATTCAAAACCTACTCCGTCATAATTATGTGTAAACAACTCTACTGCTCCACCCGATCGAGAAACAATCACAGGTTTCCCTGAAGCCATGGCTTCTAAAATAACCAAGCCGAAAGGCTCAGGTTGAGTGCTCGCATGAACTACAATAGCTAGCTTTTGATACGCCTCTGCTACATTTTTCTGAAAGCCCCAAAACTCAACATGTTCGTTGATTCCTAAGTATTGCACTCGTGCTCTGAGAAAGTCTTCAGAGAACTGAGAACCTTGGGTTTTATAAATAGGCCCTCCCACAATGCAAAATCGAGTATCGCAATCTGGCATTGTGTCCACAACTATCTTGGCAGCATCAAGGAAAATATCATGCCCCTTCCACTTGGCGAAAGTAGCCACTAAGCCAACTTTTAGAGGCTGATTAGGTACCTCAACTTCACTTTCAGTAAAAGTAAAGCGTTCCAAATCGACAGTATTGTAAATTGTCGTCACCGATAAATTGGGTAGGCAAGTGCGAACATCTCGGGCAACAGCCTCGGACACGGCAATCCCTAAATCAACGTTTGAAGCTAGCCGCCTCAACATATTTCCAATTAGCGGACGAGTGCTATAAAAATCATGAATATGCCAGACGACAGGTGCGGGCAGCCGCTTCATTATGCCTAGAAGAAGATGAGTTTTAATACCATTTGAATGGATTAGATCAGGCCGAATACATGCCAATCTGTTATGCAAACTAGACAGATACCGACTCAAAGCTGGTATAGCTCGAATGGCCTGCCAGCTAAAACGGATATACCTTAAAAAGCGAGGCAACCTGGAAAGTCCTGAGTCACCTAATTGACTTAGCTGCATTGGTAGTGGTAACAGCTCGACAGAAACACCTAAAGCCGCTGCTTCAGAGGCCAAAGAACCCTCAGTACCTAAAATTAGATAAATGTTTAAGTTGGGCTGTGCTGATCTTAAAGCTGACATCATAGACAGCAATACTCGTTCCCCGCCACCTATAAATCCAACAGGATTCAGGAATACGACTGTCTCTAGTTCTGAATCTAAAGATTTCGCCATCAGCCTAATCTATGAGACAAAGATAAATTCATATAAGTTTTGGCGATAGTCTTAGCGTGAGCTGACCAGGTGTATTGACTCACATGGTCGAGACGAGTTCTGATGTCAGGAGCCTGCCCTGGATTCTTTAGAAGCTGGCAAACAGTATCTACCCAAACAGGCACCTGGGCGACTGGACAGAAAACAGCTGACTGACAACCAACCTCCTTAAGAGCAGGAATATCACTGGCAACAACAATAGCACCGCAGGCAAGTGCCTCTATCACTGGTAGACCAAATCCCTCAGATTCACTCGGCTGAAGAACAAGCGCGGCATTGCGATACAGTTCAGCAAGGGTAGAGCGTTCGAGACCTTTAAAGTGAAAAATATGTTCGGCTAAATTAAATTGACGTATCTGCTGCCATTGACCTTCTGTCCAATCTCCGCCTACCTTAACAAGTTTAAGGTCTGGAAAGTCATGACGAACGCCTGCAAACACATCTAACAATATGTCAATTCGCTTCCGAGGAATACAGCTACCCACATGCAAAAGATAGGGTTTTCCCTCTAGTCTGCATAATACTGCTTGTGCTTCCTTACTAATAGGAACATTATATACAGACTGCCGGGCGACAAACTCTGAGCTAATGCCTAAAGGAGCCTTAATTAGTCGATTACTATTAACCAGCTGATATTTTTCTATTTGATGACGAACTATATCAGTTGTGTAGAAAACGACTACGGCTTTTTTCATGCCATTCAAAATTCTGGATGACATGAAACGAAACCATTGTGGACGAGGCTCAATGTCGGGCTCAACAATTGACTTAAATGCATCAATATCGTGACAGAATACTCCTGTCCTGTTAACAGGTAAGTTATAGATAAGCTGCGCATAAGTATGGTCAACAATATGAAAATAGCGGTTTGGTTGACCGTTACAGTTAGCATTTAAATACCGAGGATAGTCAAAAAAACGATTTAGAAGGCGATCGCCATTAAAGGCAACTCGCTTATGCTTCAAATACGGAATGTTCTGAAATCGTCGTACGAAACTGGGACAAACAGCTGTTGTTTCTAGAGGGTTAGAGTTTATGTGCGGCAGATGTTTTATCAACATCTGTGCGCATAAATCCATACTTTTCCATCCCTCTTCGAGATAATCGGTAATAACAGTCAATTCAGTGAAAAGCATATTCAGAGAACTCCAATTTTCTCCCATTTCAAGTGAAAAATTTAAGTAAATTTTGAATATTGGTAAACTAATTTCGCTGATATTACTAATCAGGATCAATTGAGCACCATGAGAACATCAAAATAGTTTCAACATATTTTATGTTGTGAATCATGATGACTTTCAATTATTGAGACAGCTGATTAAGATGACTTTATGTTGTCACAAGGTTCAGCTGTCCCCACCGACTTACAATATCTATTCCGAAAGATTTATGGAAGTTCTACAAGATACATGACCTTCTACGGGAGCTTCACTGTGTTTCATCACAGCAGCAATCTTAATCTGTCGTGACCATGACGCAGCTGGTTGCTCGCAGACTAAATTAAAAAGAACAGAGAAAGCAATAGATAGAGTTACAGCAATCAATATCAAGAACCAAGCAATCATCTCTGATTGAAGTGATAATGATTTGAAGACGATTCCTAATCCTAATCCAACAAATCCATGAACTAGGTATAAACTGTAAGAAATCTGCCCCAAGCTAGACAAACATTTAGGATAAGAATTGGGGATAAACGGGAAGCGCTCCATGGAGAAAAGGATGAAAGATGTAGCTAATACTGTCACACCGATAATCTCTCCACGATAAAAGTCAAGACCTGCCATAGCACTTGCTAGAGTGAAAAGGATAATGGCTAACTTTTGGTTGCATCTCGCATAATAAATCAAGATTCCCAGGCCAAACTGATACCATAAGCAAGGGAACCAAGCATTTGGCAGTACTTCAAAAGTATTAATTAGAATAGAAGCTACTACCGTAGCTGAGAAATAGAGTACCTCACGCTTTTGAAAATATCGATGGATAATAATATTAGATAGTGAAAACACAATATAGAATTGTGCTTCAAGACACAAAGTCCAATGTACAATATCAAGAGGTGTGTATTCTAATATATCTTGAGCGTAGACCAGATGCGCTACGACTTGAGCGACTGTAACTGTTGTGTTTTGGAAAAAACCAAACATCCTCCCAGTCACTATAGTCAGAGCGAAGAGACTAACCATGCACCAGTAGGGTGGTGTTAGTCGAACTAAACGACGAAGTGTGAATCGCACGCCTGTATTAAATGAGAAGCGATAACGAGAAGCTGTCAGCGCAATCACATAACCACTTAATACAAAGAAAATAGGAACTCCAACATACCCATATTCAGTAATATTTACTATACCCTGACTCCAAAAGCTCATAGGAGTTTTTGACAAAGATAAATAACCCGTAAAATGAAAGAGGACAACAGCCATTGCAGCCAAGCCTCTTAAAACATCAATTACCTCTACACGTTTTGAAATAGGCATATTCATCAAGAAGTGTGCATTTCACTCAACTCATTGAAAAAATCAAGGTACTGCTGAGCAACGATTGGCCAGCTATAGTGTTCCTTTGTCTTGCACAGACCTTGTACAGCAAGGTTCCGTCGTTTTTCCGGACTTTCTAGAAGATTAGACAAGTTCTCTAACCACCCTGACATATCTTGTTCGCCAACGACTACACCTGCCCCCTCTAAAACAGTTGGAATCTCACCACTGTCGCTTCCTATAACGGGCACACCACAGGCAAATGCCTCTATTAACATGCGACCAAACTGCTCTCGCCAATTTGGTCGAGTTTGGCTAGGTGCACAGAGCAAGTCCATCGCATTCAGATATCCAGGAACATCGTTATGCCGAACATCAGTGCAAACTCTCACCTGCTTAGGATACTGGTTTGCCCATTGAGTTAACTGGTCTTCCATTGGACCTTTTCCTACAAACAATGCCCTCCAGGGAGTTTCAAGTTGCCCCAAAACTTCCATCAGCAAATCAAGCCCCTTCTCAGGAACAAATCGTCCTAAATAGCCAACAACTGGCACATCAGAATCTCCCCAATCTAAAGATTGACGAACCTGAATTCCAGCCTCTTTATTAGGATAGAAGTGATGAGCATCCACCCCCAAAGGGATCAAACGCATTGGTAAATCGTAGCCTTGTCGGGACTTTAGTGTCTCAGCAACCGTCCTTCCCGAACAGATCCAACCGACTGCCTGTCCCATAGAGTAATTTTCAACCCAGTTGAATGGAGGAGGATACTTCTTATTGTGGCTTTGGGCAGTTCTGTAAACAATGGGAATATGGCTAGGCGTCCACCAGGCTATCTGACCACCTGCCAAGATATAGGGCTCCTCCCAGCAATGGATCATGTCCCAGTTTTGGTGCAGAATCTCTCGGAGTCGCCAACCATAGGTCATAAAGTGGATTTTCTCACTCAAATAGGTTGGAACAGATTCTAGTTGAAATGCCTCGGTCTCGCCTGGAGAAGAGGCTTCCAGCTTTACTGGCCTTAGATCTCCACCCATGAAAGTCGGTGCGACAGCAGTCACTTCCCAGCTGTCTTTTCCGAGCAAAGCCATCTCATGCGCTAAACGTCTGTTTAGCGCAATGACGTAGGAATGAGCAATGGAAAGAAGTTTGCGTGAGCGAGCCATAATAGGTCCTTTTTTATATAGGGGTAGAACAGGTTCTACAACTTTTGTCTAATTTTTCTTCCAGATAGTCGTTTCAGTCATGACATTATGGCTTTGATGTATGATAGACCAGCTTTTGGGTACTCCCCACTCATCAAGCGGCATCCTATTAGTGTTGTCAACTAGCAAGAAGCCTCCTGGCTTGATTTTAGGTATAGCCGATAAAATGCAAGCTTGACGATAGTGCCCATCCACAACAACAAAGTCAAGGGTCTCATCTTCGAACTCTTCAGAGACTTTTACATATTTGGGATTAGAACCATAGTGAGCCGGGGTAGGTGCGTTAAGCGGATGATCTAATTCGATGTACCTTAAATCAACGTTGGGTATCTGCTTAACATTAAGCTGGCTAGAGAGTTCGGTATACCATGCTTTATTGTATTCAATACTTACAAGTGACTTAAGCCGCTTAGAAAACCATAAGGTACTTCTCCCACTGCCCCATTCCAAACCAGTATGTTCTGTCGTTAGGTGCTTATCACACCACCGAATGGCTCCCTGTGCGATCCAAGGCTCATCAGGATGAAATATTTCATATAATTTGTACTGCAAACGTTTAGCCAGATAAATTGGTTTAAAGAGGGACTCTATTTTCATACTCAATTACCTAAAAAGTTAAAAACATAAAGGGCGAGAACATAGAAAGGCCATTTGAAGACATAAGGAGTTAGCTTAAAATAAGAAAAACGTTAAACGAAGCAATTTTATAGGATTTCATAAGCAATTCAGTTGCTTTTACACATTATTGGTATAACCTTCAAGACGCTTCTGACTACCATCTCTCCAACCACTGAATTTGTACTGGGTTGACTTTATCAAAATTCCAAATTCTCTTGCTATTTTCCCATATTTCTTTAAAGCCCACAGACTAGACAAAAAACCAGGACTACCCGTAGATCCAACTAGCAGCAAATATGCTAAGCGAATTCCTCGTACAGTTCGAGCACTATGCTTTGAGAGAATAAAAGCTTGATTGTAACAAGCATTATATATTTTTACTTGCAAATCTCCGTCTCGTCCGCCTTTATAAGCAGTATTCGTTGGGTAATGATTTACCACATTACTAAAATCAAAGATAATTCGATAACCTTTACTTTTAATCTTTAAGCAGGCCTCGAGTTCAAACATTTGCCAATAGGGCTTGAGAGAATCCTCGAAGCTATCTAAAGCCACTCTTCTAAAACTGAAGTTATATCCTACTAAGTGTTCAACTTCTTGAGGGCTACGACATTTCCAAGTATCATCATGGTCATACATATTCCCATATATCTTTCCAAACCAACTGAGTTTTCCAATGGGTTCAACTCTTCGTTTTGGAAAAGGAGAAAGATCTGGCTGATAGTTATCAGCCGGTCCACCGACAGCACCTACAGTAGAGTCAGAATAAAAAGAAACATGTTTCTCTATCCAGTTGGCAGGGGCTGTAATGTCGTCATCGCATAATAGAATAATATCTCCTTTAGAGTTGCAAAAGGCAGTATTTTCTGCAGCAACAATATTAGGTTGAATGTTATGCAATAGTTTTAGTGGAAAAGACAAACTGGATGATATTTCGGAAGCAGCATTTCGGGTCTCAACATCATCACCTTGCCAGACAACAATCACTTCGTCAGGTAAAAGAGTTTGTTTAGATAAACTATCTAAACAGCTAGACAGCTTTTTAGGCCTCTTAAAACTCGGTATCAAAACACTCGTAGAGTATAAACACATAATTGAATTCTCAAGTAGCTAAAGTTTATAACAGCAATACTTCTCTGTTCCTCAGCTGGCAGCTCTTTTCAACTCGCTACATCTAACGAATATTGAGAGGACTTAGAAATGGTTGGTTTACCAGGACGAGCAAAGACTCCGTCAGCCAGATCTTGCGATACAACGGTGTTAGCCCCAATAGAAACATGATTGCCAATTTTAATCGGCCCGGAAATGACAGCACCAGTGTAGATACGACCATCAGACCCAATAATTGGCAACCCAACCTTTCCTGGACTACCCCCAATAGTAACGTTTTGGAAGATCCAGCTGCGCGGGCCAATGATCGTTTCAGCGCCAATAGTTATATTTCTAGGATGAGGGAAAATAATACCTCCCGCAATATTTGCTAAAGGCGAGATTTCAGAAGAGTACCATTGTCTTGAAAAAGCAAACAAAATGCTAGAGCAGATCTTACCAAGGACCCCAAAGTTACAGCGTAGTAAATGAGTAATTCTGTATATTAATATCAAATGAAATCCGCGAGAGAGCATGATTATCTTTAGATAGACACACATCCAAGAAATAGCTGCTTTATTTCGATGGTCAGGAGGAACATGTGCAATAATGTCCTCGCGAAGATTATTAAAAAATAAATTCACAAAGTCCATAATACTACAGTAATTTTAAATAGAGATTGTAGTGCAATATCAATAGCCACTATACAAACAAAGTGGAAGGGATAGATGGGCTTTGTTTGTATATGGAAAGCTTTGACTAAGCAAGGTGATAAAGATATTATGGGAACAGTTTTTTTGCACATTTTTCCATTGATTCAAGTAGTAATTTTGCTCTCCTTTTATGTTACTCTAGCTCCTCCATGAGATAATTTTTCCAGATGTGGAGCAGTTTTTTTAATCAAATAGGTAGTTGTCAGGCTACCTAAAAAAGAATTAACTTACTATCTTCTTAGAGGTCCTAATAATCGATTTTTCCACATACTTCTTTCAAGATCAGTTAATAGGAAAAGCCAAGTTGAAATCATATATAAAACTGAGACTAAAGACATGTTAAATATTAAACTCACCCAATCTTCAGGAAAATCAAAAAAGATTGGATAAAGAAACTGACACATTAGAATAAAAAATAAAGAGAGAAAAAGAGGCTTAAGAACTGAAAATATCAATAGCCTCAAAGGAACTCTAAAATTTTTTTTGATTAAGACTGGATACCACCAAGCATATGTAAGTAAGAAAGATAAAAGAGTTCCTATTAAGGGGCCAGCTATACCCAGCGAATAGCTTAGCCTGATACTCAGGACAACGTTAATTAGAGATGAACATATGATAGGTGGAAGAAGTTGCTCAACTTTGCCAATAGCCTTAATAGGTAATGCCCAAACAGAAAACAATGCTAAAAGCATTGAATTCATAGCTGCTACTTGCGTAACCAATGCGCCTGCGTACTTATCTGGACCAATCCACAGGGACAAGAAACTTCCATTGAAAATTACAACAGGAATTAAAAAAATTCCTCCCAAAATTGAAGTAAGCTTAGTGACCTCGATAATTTTTACACTAAGTGTCTCAAACTCGCCGCTAAAATATAGTTCAGCTAGCCCAGCCCAGCTCGCATTGGCTATGCCCTGCATCTGAGTCTGAGCTATCAAGCAAAGCTTTTGAGTCAAAAAAAAGCTTACAACTGAACTGGGACCTATGACGGCAGCGATAACAATATTATCTGTCATTATGCTAAGTCTTCCACCAAGAGCCATCAAGATATTTTTCAAGCTGCCTTGCCATAGAAGAACTTTAAGCCCTGTAAGATCATGACTGCGCTTAAAAATACCTATCAAAGACTTGATTGGGTATTCATTCGAGAGAATATATATTATAAAGAACAGATTGAAAAAACTACCTAAAAGTAAGGCCAGAAATTGACCCGCAATGCTCCAACCTAAAATAGCAAAAGATATAGATGAAATATATATCACTAAGCTTTGCAATAAATTTGAAAAATTTATAAAGTAACCTAGCTGTTTGACTTGTGCAAGAAGCGGATAAATTGCTAATGGAGCCAATAATATTGAAAAAAGACTTATCAATACACCCAACTGTAAGCCAAAGGTATGTTCAGGTTCAACAGGAACAAGTTTTGTGATAAAGATTACTAAACAGATTCCAAGTAACAGCATTAAAACTGTCGCCTTGCAATATGCCTCAAGACCAATCTTCAGTACATCATAGATACCATTTTTATCCCTTTGAGCAATAGATTTTGAAAGCAGAGGTAGTAGCCCTCCTCCGATACCGATAGTGATAATACTTAAATAAGCAACCCAATCCATTGCTACACGAAAAGCTCCGAAAGCTTCATCACCTAAATAACCAATCAGTTTAGGTGTGATATAAAAACCAATTAAAGTAATAGAAATGGATACAGCTGTGCTGCTACTGTAGGTCAGTACAGCTTTGCTAGCTCGGTTCATCACAAGGATTTGTTTGAAATGTGACAGGACTTAAGTATTGATAGGGAACAAAATACACGCTATTGGGTTGGTTATCCTACAAATACTAGAAACTACATACATATGAGTGCATCTCAGTCTTGATTTGTTATTCTTTCAGTTACCCTACTACTTGATGAAAGCATTTAGGTTTTGTAGCGCTTTTTTATGATTCTCTAATCTGTCATCAAACTTCTTAGAGTTGATACACCAGCCGTTACTCATAGCTTCATCAAGCATTGATGAGAACTTATCAATGCTTGATGAAGCAGGACTATGGCAAGAACTATGTATGAGAATCCAGTTTTCAAGGTTGAGCATATTAAACAATCTCTCTATCTTCTTTGCGTAACACACAGCAACCGTAGGGATACCATTAGTAATCGAATAAATGGCACCATGTAATCTGGCAGCAACACAGCAGACAGGATCCTTCAAAAAATCATCTATATTCTGCCCATAACAAATCTCTTGGGGATGATTCGGATATTCATGAGATATTTCCTGAAAAAGAGATCTGCAAATTTCTAAGTCATATGGATCACAAAAGGAAATCCACCGCAGCTTCAAGCCTCTTCTTATACCAGAAACAGCGATTTTTATCCATGTATCTCGCATATTTTCAATATTGGCTACACATGGAATTAAAGCAAGAACTTCCTCACAAGCCTTATGTCGCTGAAATGGTTTTTGACTATAACTGACTCTCTCAAACAAGACGGGATCAAGACCAACATGAATATTTCTGCTATATCCAGTTTGAGTCAAAAGTGATGCAGCTTCAATAGACCTCACAGAAATCCAGCTATCAGAATCATTCATTGTATTCACCCATTGTTGGGCAGTTTTCAGATTGTAAGGTTTATACTCAGCATCACCAAAATAATAAATAAATTTCGAACAAACTGTTTTTGCCCAAAGCAGCTCTTTGTATCTTATTTTTACATGAATTGGAAACCCTAAAACACCTCCTGTTAAATAGTAGTCTCCACGCATTCCAGAATTTTTATTGAGAATCTGTTGACGTTTACGAGAACGATCAAAGGTACCTTTTAGAAAATCTCTTCCTATTGCCAACTTAGGCATCTCTAAAAAATCTACCCCTTCAGATTCAATTCCTTCAACAAAGTTTTCTTCTAAAATAGCAAACACTTTCTGATACTTAGACTTATTACGTAAGAGAAATGCATTTAGCAAAGCATCATCTCCTAAATTTTGCTTACCAAAGCTTCCACTTATAAGTGCAAAATTATTATTTTGTTTTTTTTCTTTTCTAGCTTCTTCCTTATATAAATTAATTGTCATAAGAATCACCAAGCTATGTAGTAAATAAATCAGGATAAACAAAAAAAATAAAGCTTAAAAGTCTCATTAGCTTGTAATAAACTTAGTCATAGCTGCAAGTCATCTCACTCATTAATCTATTATAAAGTTAATATCTGATTATCTAAAGGCATCGATTTTTCTCATATCCAGCCATTGCCCATTGAAAAATTTCTTTCAAAGGAAAATCATGATTAATCATATGAGCAATTTTTAATTCATATTTTTCTAAGCTTGGCAAAAATATGGCATTTTTCTGATTAACAGTTTGTATAGATTCAACTGTTACTTTTCTGAATCCTGATAAATCTATAAAATAACCCTTGTAATTTTGCTCTAGGAAATAATCCAAAATTTTTCGCGGCGATGTCTTTAATCTATTTAATGCTTTAAGATTAATTTCAATTAAGAAAATAGGTTGATTTTCTTCGACAGTTTTTTGCATTCCTAAGAGAGCATTATATTCTGCTCCCTCAATATCCATTTTTATAAAGTCAACTGAACTGATGGAGGCTTCTTGTCTATATTCATCTAGAGCAACTACACGAACATCCGATTTCAAGCATCCATCATACACACCTATACTATAAGAACCAATATTGTCACTCATCTCAGGAGATAGTCCCAAACTCACGGAGGAGTCTGAATCCCAAAGACCACATTGATGGAGTATCACATTAGAAATATTATTTTTAAGGATATTATTTTCTAATATTGAAAAAGTTTGATCTATAGGTTCAAAACTGTGAACTTTCCCCATTTTGCCAACAATACCTGACGCAAGGAGAGAGTATTGCCCAATATTTGCACCTGCATCAATCACCGTCATTCCAGGTTCTAGCAGTCTTGTAAAAAGATAAGATTCTATGGGTTCATAAACACCATGGAAATAGATCTGTCTCTGAACATGATCCTTTATATTGCAAGGTAGAGCTAAACCATTGGGCAGTTTAGCTTGTACAACAATATCTTTATCTAGCCTAGCGCCAAAGTTTTCAACTTGTTGATAATGCCATCCAGGTGCAATACCTGTTGAACCCCATGCTCTTAACAGTTGATGCTGGATTTTAGTAAGCATTAAGTTTTCTCCTAGAAAATATTACTGAAAGTTAAAAATAATGGGTTAGAATATCTTTAAAACAATCAAAAGTTACGGTTGTTTTCATGTTACTGAGGCATGCACGTGCAGACAAGGTTATATCCTGCATCAACTAAAGCCGATTTGTCATGCACTTACAAACCAATTCTTTATTTTGGGCTTAATTGCTGGCCTGATGCCTTCAAATACATTGAGAATGTTTTCTCGGCTGTTTTTTTCCAACAAAATTTTTTTGATTGTTTAATGCATATATCCTTTGTATTATCTCGATCAACCTTTTCTAGAAAATGAACCACGGCATGAACAAATTGTTCATGGTCCTCTGGGTCAACAGTTATTCCAGCCTCCCCAATAACTTCTGCAACCGCACCTAACGTGCTTCCTATAACAGGCGTCCCTTTAGATATAGATTCTAGGGCAGGTAAACAAAAGGTCTCTCTCCAAGATAATGTTGTTAGTATTTCCGCCTGCTCATAAAGTAGAGGTAACTCATCTTTCAAGTCAGATAGAAAATATATATCTCTTTCTAACCTTAGATGCAACTTCTCAGCTTCTTTTATTAAGAAGTTTGGAATACCATAAGTCCCAACTGTTACAAGTTTAAGATTTTCCCTATGTTCTTTAACTTTAGAGAATGCCTTTATAAGACCGATGACGTTCTTGTGATCTTCGTAGCCTCCCACGTAGAGAAGATATGGCTTCTCTATTTTCTTTCCTCCTATTATTAGATCCTTACTTTTATCTTGCTTTCTATCGGACAAAAACTCTTCGTCTACAGCAAGATGAGTCGCTATAACTTTTTTGGGATTTGCGTTCAAAAACTCAATAATCTCACCCCTAGAAAAACTGGAGGGAGTTAAAATAAAAGCGGCTTTTTTGACCTGTAGATACAGTAGAGCATTTTCAAAATTTATCTTATTTGGATCAAAATCGTATCCAAGATAGTCTTTTGCTTTTCCTGGTAATAATTTTCTATGTGTCAAAGCATAATAACTATGTGCTGTCACACTATGAATTGTAAATATAACAGGGCAAGGAGATAATATAGGAACTCCTCTCTCGGCTGGGGCATGGTAAATATCAAATTTCCCCTTTAACAAAGCAATTGGTATGACTAATTGTTCCCACGAAAATCCTCCGCAGTCAGATAAGCCTACTACCTTACAATTAATTCCGTTAATATTTTTAGGATTAATAGGTTCTGATTTTCTATAGAATAGAGTGATATCATGACCGACATTAGAAAGTTCTTTAATAAGAGAAATAGTATATCTATCCATTCCTCTCATAACTGAGGAAGTCAAATTTCGTACATCAAATCCAATTTTCATAATTATTGCTTTGAGCTAATCTGTTCATAGACACTTTCCACCTTTGAGACAGTTGATATAATATTAAATTTATCTTCCATTAGCTTTCTAGCTTGGTCTCTACAAGCTTTAGAAAAGGATGAATCAGTTAACATTTCTACGGTTCTAGCAATCAATAGTTTGTCATCATCTGCAATACCTGCATGGACCCTATCCTCAGCTTCTAATCCTTCAACTCCTTCTTGTGTCGTAACTACGGGTGTTCCCAAGGCAAAAGCTTCCATTACCTTGACTTTCATGCCGCTTCCTGAGTCTGGTGCATACAATAAAACATCAGTACTTTGAAAGTACGGAATTATATCTGGGACATCTTGATAAATTTCTAAACCAGGCGTATCTATAAAAGATCCTAAGGCATTCTTCGCTGAGCGTCCCACAATTTGTAATCGTGAATTAGGCACTGCCTCGTTAATACTTGGCCATAAACGAGTCAGCAGCCTTTCCGCTGCTAAATAAGAGGGTCGCCAGCCAAAGTTACCAATAAGCCCCACTGTCGGAGCATGATTAGCAAGCTTATCTTTATCAAATGGATATAGAGACAAATCTATGCCCATAGGTACTGTATGGAGTTCAGCCTGTGGATTTAGCTGTTGAACGGAGTGAGTTAATCTATCCGTCAATGTGCTAATCAAGTTAAAAGATTTTAATAACTTTCTTTCAGCCCTACAGCTGAGTAATCGTCTAAATTTATTCTCTAGCGTATTTGGAGATTGAAAAGTGCCATCAACTGAGAATAGGTAATGGATATTGAGAAGCGCTTTACTTTCATGCCCCTTCCCAAGCCAACCGCTCCAAATCTGTTCTAGATGTAAAACATCAAACGGTTTTGATAGTTCACGTTTTAAGTCTTTTTGTAATGCTTGACTAAATATATAAGAGTAAGGTTGTTGAACTGTTTTAAATTTGCCGAGTATTCCTGATTTTTGATTATATAAATAACACCTTATATCGTACTCAGATGAGGGGAAAGTACTCTTGATTTCATCAATCTCATTTATACTCTTACAGGCAACAAAAGTTGTGAGACAATACTTTCTTTTAACTAGTTCCTTTAATAAAATGTAGTACCACCTACCATCCGCAGTCCCAAAGGGTAAAGGGGGAGAAGGTAGAACTAATAGAATACGCAACGGTTTCATCGTGCAGTTTCAATAACGGTCAAAATTTTCTTGGCCATTACATCCCAGGACTCTTTCCTTAGCTGGCTAGAAAGCTTTCGAGAATAGCCCTTAAAGTGCTCTAAATTATTTATACACATACATAGTTGCTCTTTCAGAGCGTTTGAATCGTTAAGATCAACAATTTTTAGCTCCTCTAGTTCAGGTAAATATCTTTCTGCTACTCCCGCTGTTTGGCTGACTAATGTGGGTAAACCACAGCAAAGCGCCTCATGTACCCCCAATCCATATGCTTCGTATCGTGTAGGTGCAATTAAGCAGTCTGCTGCCCTAAGTAGATTGGGAACATCGTCTCGAAATCCTAAAAATTGAATATGGCTTTCTATTCCTTCATCGACTAAGCGCTGTCGCCAAATAGGTAATTCGGCTCCAGAGCCAATTACCATGAGCTGGCCATCCCAGTTTGGGATTTGACATAGTTGCTTCCAAGCATCGAACAATGTATCAAACCCTTTGCGACGATCACCCAGTGCCCCTATAAACACACCGATAAATCCTTCTGATGACCATCCAAGCTCGTGACGAAGGAGTTCTCGTTCTTGACTTGTGGCTGGTTTGAATATATCCGTATCGATTCCGTAGTAAACACAGTGAACTTTAGTTGGTGAAGCACCCACCTTCTCGGTTAGATCTTGTTTGGTACGCTGTGAATTAGAGACTACAATTTTTGCTTTTGCGATCGCCCGTTTTTCAGCTCTTAATGATCGCTGGCGAGTCATTGCTGCTTTAATTTTTTGCAGCCAGCTGACGGCCTGAGTGGGTCTATAGGCCGCGTGCACATAGTGCACCCAGTTAACGTCTCCCCACTGACAGTTGCCACCATTAACAATAACCCTAGTATCACGAGCAGAAAGCTGTGCTGCTATCCTTTTGCCAAACCAGCTCAACAGTACTCCCCCTAAAAGGTAAGAATTTAGCGGCTTGGAGACCTTATGAAAGGTTACATTTTTATAAGCAATAAGTTCAGGTGCAACGCGATAGGCAACGAGATGAAGCTCGCAGCCTGTTCTCGCTAGATAACTGGCCAAAGCATAATTGGCCCGATCCATACCACCAGTTTTAACAAAATCACCTGTTATGAGTAGATAAGGCTTAGTTAGTAACAGTTGTTCTTCCGATTCTAATATCTTGTCTTTTGAAGACATTAGAGAAGCAGATAGCGTTTTCATCGTAATAAGTACTCTATCAGTGTAAATATTTGAATTTTAAAGAAGTTAGGTCGGCTCTAAGGGATAAAGAAGCTTATTCTGCACATTCTGTCGCCAACTCGTGCAAGCTGCTGTGTAAAGTGCTGCATTTAACAGCCAAAATTCCATACCTGTCTGACTGATAAAAAGCGGATAGTTGAATGTAATAGCAAGGGAACCAACGTCATATGCAAAAATTAGCATTCCCCAAAACTGTAGATCGCCCATTTCTCGACTCATCGCAATTTTCCACGCAATGTGGAAAGCTATCAATAAAGCCGCTACGTAAGCAATGATCAGCAGAACGCCACCGTCAAACAGCCACGCTGTCCATTGAATTTCTACCCACAGCGAGGGACTATGGAAACTATCATGGCCAAAATAACTATGCATCATCCCCCATCTACCTAGACCTGCCCCTAGCGGGTATTGAGGCAAATGATGATTTAAAGTCTCCTCTAAAAAGTATCCTCGATGTTCATAATAAACAGCATCTGCACGATCAGCTAACAGCGCCGAAAAGCGATCAATTGTTGATTGACCGCCAACAGCAACGGCCCAGCCCATTACCGCAATGCTGATACTAACTATTCCACCGCTAAGTGCTGCTAATCGACCAATTTTTTTCTGCACTAGTAAAACTAGTGCAAGGCTCAATAGGCAAATAATGACAAACATCAAAACTGAGCGCACTTGTGTCAGAGTAATGACAAATAATCCTATTGCCGAACTCAAAGCACAAAATCCTTGCAACAAGCGATTTCGAGAGTTTAAGGCGATGCCTACACCAAAGATAATTGCATAAAAACCTGCTAATGCCGCTCCCCCTGGCTGATCGGTTAGACCCATGGGTCGGTAGACAGTTTGACCGTTGGCCAACGTAATTTGTAACCCTTCTAAAAAGGGATTACTCTGAGAAGCTGTGGACAAGAATGGTTGAAATTTACCTGGATAGTAGACCTGTAAGACACCGAATAAAGCACTAATCGAGTGGAAAAGCCACATTATAAGTATGAGTAGGCGAAAACCAGACGTTGTTACATTGGTGTGTCTTACCCAAAAAATTGGCCCCAAAATTGCTACATACATAGCAATTTGAGCAGCCCAGCTCAATAGTGTATTCGTTTGAGGATGAAGAATAGAACACAACAGAATAAAAATGATAACAAACGCCGGTCGCGTAGCAGGATACTTGAATCGGCCTCCCCTCAACTGCACCAGCAGGAATAGGCTGAGTGCAAACGTGGCAACTCGCATTGGGATTCTCAAAACCCCAAATTGAGGGAGCAGTAGCAACAGCTGTAATAGGAATTGTAGGAAAATAAAAGTCTGAGGCCAGCCCCAATCTTGCTTGAGACTACCTAGAGCAGTTTTTCTTGAATGGGAAATCGCTGTATGCACTTCAGTAATGGATGAAAAATGGTGTTTTTTCTAGAGGAAAAATTTTCTAATTATTCATTTAAATTCTTACCATGAAGATAAGTAAATCATTAGAATAACAACTTCGATTAAATAAGATGACCTCAATTATCTTGACAAAATTTTCCAACCTTTACGCTCAAATCGCCTAATTGCTCTTTTAGGTTGGCAAGTCGCAAGTAGGCTCTTCGGTAACCAGCGTACTTCTGACACAGGCATATGAGGATTAACTAATGATGGTCCATAGAAATTTCGTTTGAGGCGGAATATACTGTATCCCCACTCCTCAAAATATTGAGTCACTGATGTTGGGTAGTCATTATGCTCTTCAAATATACAATCTCGTATTTTGTGTTGGCGAAGCAAATTGGCTGTACCTTTCAAAACGTTTAGCTCATGACCTTCCACATCCAATTTCATTACACCTATTGAGGTATCTGGAAGTACTGTATCTAAACTTGTTGACTTAACGGAAATATTCTCAATTTCAGGCTGACTAACAGAATCTGCATTTTGGAAAGCAATTGATGCAAGGCCTCTATTTGTATCGAAGCCAAGTGGTTCACTGATATGAACAACCCCTATACGATCTGAGAGAGCAACCTGTTGAGAGATTAATGTCACGTTTGACAGCCTTGTTTGCCAATTCTTGAGATTGAAGCTAAGCTCTTCAAAGATTTCAGGGTGTGCTTCAAAAGCATAAACTTTACCACCGGATTTTAAGGCAGTTCGAGCAGCTAGTATGGCGGACATGTATCCAATATTGGCACCCACATCTAAAGATATTTCTCCTGGGTCAGTTAAACGCCAAAGGGCTTCAGATGTCACCAAATCGACCACTCCTAAAGTAGCCAAAGCTTTGCCATGTTCTTCCAAAGGCCGAACTCTAATTTTTAGATCGCAGGGCATAGACAAATCGGCAAATTCTGAAGAGATATCACTCTGCACATTTAAGAGTCTACGGTAGAGATACTCAGGCTGATATAAGTACTCTGGCTTCAAGATGCCTAGAAGATTCATAACTTCAATTGGTCTAGAAAAACTATATAAACACTGATTAGGAATTGTTACATTAACTACCCTGCCTGGTTTAGCCATTGTAAACATCTCTCTCAAAAATTGACTGGTTACCTTGAGAGACTATTATGCTACTACTAAACTCTTGGTTAATTGTTCGAATATTTGATGCAAGCGTGCTATCTGCTGCGATGGATCACAGAGATCCTTTGCTCTCTTAGGACCTCCAACTGCTAGTCTTCGTCTGTAAATATCATCTATGATCAAAGTCCTTAAAGCCTCACTCAAAGATTCTGGAGATTCTGGAGGAACCAATATACCGCAGGAGTCATCAACAATTTCAGGACCGCCTCCACCTATATCAGTAGTGACAACAGGGAGGCCTGCATACAACGCCTCAATAAACGCAATTCCAAAAGCGTCTGGTGCAGCATTAGGCTGACAATAAATATCAGCAGCAGTCAAAAGTTCAGGAACATCAGAACGATGACCCAGAAAGTGAACTTGATTGTGGATTCCTAGCTCTATAGCTTGATGCTTTAGTGAATTCAGGTAATTTTCTTCGTGTTCCCTTTGTACGCCTCCTGCTATCCATAATGTCCAATTTTCAAGTTTTTTTAATCGCCCTAATGCCTGAATCAAATTATGTTGTCCTTTCAACCAATCTAGACGTGATGTCTGGACAATGACAACATTCTCGACAGGTGTCTTCAGTTCTCTGCGTATCTTGCGACGGATAGCATTAGATTTTTTAGAAATACTCGACTCAACCGGACAGTAAAGTAGCTCTGTCCTGACATTTTTGTAAAGCTTCGATATAGTTTTTAACGTGCAGCGGCTGTTTGCAATCACTAAGTCAGGCTTTGTGAGTTTTGCCCATCGCTCTATCCAATGTTTGCCTTTAGGAATATCATGACACCAGAATACCAAAGCAGCAGACGACATTTGAACAACAGGAGCAAAGATAGCCTGCACCCAAAAACTATGACAGATCACCACATCAAACTTCTGACGCTTCAACAATAAGCGCAGCTGCCGTCGCGCTGACAAAATAGTCCACGGCTTACTAGTTTTGGTGTAACCAATCTGATGCACTTCAACATTAGATGCACGTAAAGCATCTGCTAATTTGCCATCAAAGCAAAGCGCAAAATGTGGCTCTATTTGGTGGCATAGATTGCTTTTTCGAGACAGCGTAATCAATAAAGTCTCTATGCCACCAAACAAGTTGCCCGAATAAAGATGTAAAACTTTCATAAATCAGAATCCGATAGAATTGTTTTACTTGAGAAGATTCTACTTTAGAGTTGTTAAGCGCTCACACCCTCCTTTGCTTTTAGGGGCATGACGAGGTCGTGTGGTTGACCTAAAACATTCCTATAAATTTCCAGGCTTTGTTCAGCCATTCTCATCTGCTCAAATTCTTTGCAGGCACGCCTTCTGGCAGATTCAGCCAAGTGATTTCTCAGCTCTTTATCCTCAAGTAGCTGGCTAGCAGCCTTAGCTAGTGCTTCTGCATCACCAATTCCAACAGTGAAACCTTCCTGCTGATGTCGGCTTACCCACGACACACCGCTACCAGGAATGTGTGTATTGATGACTGGACAAGTACTGGCCATGGCTTCAACCTGCACTAGACCGAATCCCTCACTGCGCGCGTTTGAGGGAAACCAGAAGGCAGTAGCAGCCTGATAGGCCCCAGCTAGCTGATCTTGATCAACATGCCCCAACCAGACTACTCGCTCAGAAACACCTAGCTGAGTGGATTTCTCTTTTAACTTTTTTTCAAGTTTTCCTGTCCCTATAATCAACAACTTCCCTGGAACTTTAGTAAGAGCTTCTAGGGCCATATGAATTCCCTTGTAATAGATTAAGCGACCCACACATAACCAGATTTGATCACCATATTTATGTTCTAAATAGCTCCTGTAAGCTACGGAGGCAGGCGTTGGATTGAGGTAAAGTTGCAGATCCAGACCCAAGGATAAAACTTTTACTTTTGAATGAAATATACTCAATAAGTTGGAACCATCCAAATAATTAGGGCTTGTCGCAAGAATGTATACAGCTTTCTCATATACAAACTTTTTGAAAGGGTATAATAAAAATTTTCTAAATCTCTGTTTAATGATGTCGCTGTGATGTGTGACGACTAGTGAGGCAGTTCCTAGTTTCCGAAAGCTAGCAAAGAAGCAAACTAGGTACCACCCTAATATCATTGTTGGATTAGGAGTATGGATATGAACAATGTCATATTCTTTGCTTGTTGCAACGGTCCACAAATATTTAAGTAAGTCTAGGGACAAATCGAGCTTTGCAATAGAAAGCAAGCACCTAAAGCGAATCACACAAACGCCTTTATCGACTTCAATGGTGTTACAACCACTCAAGTTTTGGCTTTTATGGAATTCTTTTGAGCTACTACAAAGAACGCTAACGTCGTGTCCAAGTTCTGCTTGAGATCTTGCCAGTGACTGCACATGAGTCTCTATTCCTCCCGGTACAGGTGGATAGTACTTCGATAAATGACAAATTTTCAAACGTCGTATCGGAGATACAATATGTTGTGACTCAAGTGCTGTAATCATTAGTTTTTACAAGAACAGTTCATTTAATTGGGTAGTAAAAGCGAAACGTTCAAGAAAGTCTTTAGGAAACCTGCGCCACTCGCCAGGCTCGCCAGGAAGCAATGCCAAGGATGGGTGTAGAAATCACCATTGCCAAAATACCATTGGGAATCGGAGCCAGGGTAAAGGCCCAGCTACCAATCCAGAGGCTGAGGGCATAGATAAATAACACAGCACCACGATGGGAAAAACCAATCTTCAATAACCGATGGTGTAAATGGCTTTTGTCAGCAATAAAAGGAGACTTACGCCGCAGCAACCGTGAAATAATCACCAGTGTCATATCAAAAATTGGCACCGCTAATACAATCAATGGAATTGTAACGGCAGTTGCCCCTTTTACCAGACCGGTCACGCTAATCACCGCCAACATAAACCCAATAAAATAAGATCCCCCATCACCCATAAAAATACAGGCCGGGTTAAAGTTATAGACCAAAAAACCACACAGGCTACCCACCAAACACATGGCCAACAACGCCACCGACGGTTCGCCAATAAATAAACAAATCCCCACGGTGATCAGGGCAGCAATGGCGCTCACCCCCGAAGCTAAGCCATCTAAACCATCAATCCAGTTAATGGCATTCACCATCCCTGCAATCCATAACAACGTGATTGGCAAGCTTAACAATCCTAGATGTACCAGACCTATGCCTGGCACATTAAAAAAGTCAATGCGAATGCCGTTTTGCCACACTAGGGCTGCGATCGCTAACTGACAGACTAAACGAAACTTAGGCGAAAGTCCTTTTAAGTCGTCACAAAAGCCCAATAGAAAATAACTACTGCCCCCCAGTAAAATAATTGCTATTTCTCGTTGGGCCATCGGCAATAAATAGCTAAAGCCACCTAATCGCCAGAGACAGATGGCGGCTGCCAGTGTACCCAGAAAAATACCAATCCCTCCCAAACGTACCATTGGAACTTGATGAACCTTGCGATCGTCGGGCAAATCCACATGGCTGCAACGAATTGCTAATGTCCTAACAATGGGGACACTAACAACAACAACAACAAATGCACTGATAAAAGCAAAAAAATAAAAACCGTAGCCAAAAAACAACGCTGACAAATCAAGCATCACATTAATGCCAACATAGATCTAACAAGTAATAGATGTTGGTATTCGCAAACAGCACGCTCTTCAGGTCTTAAATCAATAACCGTCAAGCAGTTTCGATGCAACTTCTCTTAGTCAAGGCGTTTTCTTGAAAAGACTATACCGGTTAAAAGCCCCCAGTCAGACAGAATCGTGATATTCCCCCTAGGCATACTAGATTTTTCTAAATGCTAGGAGAAATAAACCTCAAAGCTTCCCAATGGTGGAGGGTTTAGGGGCATAAATAATAGGTAGCTTCTTTATCAGAAATATCCTCAGTAAGTTGCAGATAACATTCTTGGTAGAGCCCGCTTTTTGCTGAAATACAGCAGATGCATTGACTTAGGAAGCGGCAAATAAATAAAGTTCCCATACTACAATTTGTCACAGGCACTTTTGTCAAGCATATCCCTGATGTGGACACGTTATCCATAAAAAACAATTATCGATAACATGTGGTTTCTAAAGATTGTTCGTAAGAAAGAGCGCATCGTCAGCTAGAAAACCTATGAAAAAAATACTGCTACCATCCAACAGCCTCGGGAGTAAGAGGCCATTAGACATAGAAAATAAACAGACAGTTCAAAGAAACAATACTTTACACCAACCGACAAGATCGTATTTTTACATCACCTACCTAAACACACAATTGAAAAAACATAGCACTGTCTCAAGGTAAGCGATTACTGATTTAGAGGATAAACCGGTCTAGAGGCATTGATACTTGACGGTATCTCACAACTAAAGTCATCCCGAGGATCAGCAATGCCCCAGTTAAATAGCCTTGATGACGTACTGAGCAGATCTACTTGATATTTCCCAATTAAGTTACTGGTAACATTGTCATATTCCGGATGAAATAACCACCTATTTTTGATGGAAATCCTTTCCTAATAAAGGATACAGCCACTCAGTATAATCACGGGCAGGGGTAGTTAATCAAACGCAGCATGGGGGAACCCCCAGTATCCTAATTAGGCGAATGTAAATAGTTCCACAAAAGAGGGTCTGAACAATCTGAACCCACTTGGTCTGCTGCTCACCCACAGAAATATCCTGAGAAGGAAACTGTCCTACAAGATCATCTCATGCTGTTTTTTTGTTATAAAAATAGGGCAAACTCTAAAATGCCAGGTTCCTACTATCAGTGCTTCAGAGCTAAATATTTATATATAATCAGCAAACTCAAGCATTGAGTAAATTTTCACAGAACGATAGACTAAATCAAAGCTATTATGCGGAGATAGCCTCCAGAATCTCGAATAATAATACTATCAGGTTATATTTTTGTCAATCGACCATTATCGACTGGCCGATAGTCTCAATTCTCTCTCAGTCATTGAATTTTCCTTTGGCAAACGATTGAATATTAATAAGATTCCAATCGTGAAATTGTGTAGCCCCCTCCCTTACCAAGGTCTACGGTGTATACATAAGTCAGAGAGAATGGCTAAAACCCTTAAAAATCATAGGTTTCAATATGGCCTGCCAGGGGTTCCCCTGACGAAGGGGAACCGTCAGGGAGGGGTCTGGATAACTAGCGCTAACACCTGTAGACCACTCCGTTGGTTCCTCCTTCGTAAGGCTACAGTGTCCACACAAGTACTGGAAACTAGCGTTCGCGGTTGCCTCACCCCCTTTAACTCCCCCCTTGGTAAAGGCAGGGTTGTTTCGTGTTCACCAGAGAAAATCTGTAAGGCTTATTACTTCATTCATGCTGAATCGAGAGATGATCGGAGGGAGCCAAAACCGGTTGCTTGGGGTCCCTCCGAGTTCCCCGAACCCCCATGGTTAGGGCCGGGAGGCCGCCCTAAGGACCCAGCCTACTAGGTTGTCCTCAATGGCATTAAATTAAGGGTTACGGCGGGGTCAATTAATCAGGTTATCGCATTGTTGTTTGGCCCACCTCCAAGTAGGGCATGTCTTTCCTCAAATGAGCTTTCAATACCTTCAGATTTTCTGTCTAGACAATGAAACAGACCTACTCCTGGGAGGGGACAAGGTATTCCCCTCAGCCTAAAGAGCAGGCTTCGCCAACTTAAGGGAACAGACCTCCAACATGTCTCAAAACAGTACATTCTTTTCATGCAAAAGTCTTAGTCCCACAGTCCAAATTCTTGATGAGGACTCGTAAAAAACTATACTCATCTCTCCGTCTTTCTACTATTTGCTAACTATATAAAATAGATATATAGCAACGCCATAAAGTTCAGGATTTTCCGGATATTACGGGCCATCGACAGCATTTCTCTAGAGGGCGATAACGGCTTCTCTGACTATTGTCTGTGGTGTTCAGGTCTACCTACATTATTGTTAAACGTTTCAGTATTTGCTATTGCTGATTTAAAGGATAAACCAAACTGTTAAAAGCGGCATATCTCAGCATTCTTCGATAACGCCATCGTTTGGTTCAGCAACGCCCAGTATTATCTTGCATCGTTTTTAGCCTTCTATATGTCCTGCAATGACTAGCTCCAGATATTTGAAAACGGTAATTCGGACAGCCCTAATAACAGGGTTTGCCCTGGGAACTGCTGTCGGTAGCCCAGCCCTGGCCGTACTGCCCGACATAACAGTTTCTGCTGCATCCGTTTCATCCCTCAATGATATTTATTTATTGGGACCGGGGGATTTGATCACCGTTGATGTGTTTAATGTACCTGAGTATAGCGGTGAGCAGCGAGTGTTAGCCAATGGCAACATTAATTTACCCGCCGTTGGCCAGGTATCGCTAAGTGGTTTGACCCTGGCTCAGGCGGAATTAGCTATTAGCGAGAAATATCGATCAGAAGTCCGTTATCCGCAAATCACTGTAAATCTTTTAACACCCCGTCAGCTCCGTATTGCCCTCACAGGAGAAATTCATACGCCCGGTCAATATACCCTACCCGTGGGTGGCGAAGGGCAGTTTCCTAGCCTGATCGAAGCGATTAAGGTAGCAGGCGGGATTACCCAGGCAGCTGATTTAAAGCGAGTGGAAATTCGACGCCGGGTGGAAAATGGTGGCACGCAACGGGTAGTTAGTGATTTATCTGCGCTTCTCACCCAGGGGGATCTGACTCAAGATTTTCCTTTGCGTGATGGTGACTCCATCACCATCATTGAAATGGATGAGATTGACGTGCAAATGTCAAGGCAGATTGCCCTGTCTAATATTGGCCCCGATGAGGAAGAAGCCATTAGTGTTGCTGTGGTTGGTGAAGTCTTTCGTCCAGGCACTTACAACTATGCCTCGCGCTCTGGGTCGGGTCAGTCTATCACTAGCAATAATGCCACTGCCACCAGTGTGCAGCAGCCGGGTCGGCTGACGGTAACCCGTGCCTTGCAATTGGCTGGTGGGGTAAAACCCCTGGCAAATCTTCGCCAGGTAGAGGTCAAGCGAACAACGCGTTTGGGTGAAAGTCAAACGATTTCCCTCGATTTGTGGCAACTGGTGGAATCTGGTGAACGCGAACAAGATTTAATTTTGCAAGAAGGTGACACCATTGTGGTGCCAACTAACCTGACGGCCAACTCAGAAGATATTAGTCTACTCACGGCTACGAATCTGTCGCCAGATTCAATTGCGGTCAATGTGGTGGGTGAGGTCGAAAGCCCTGGCCCTGTTGCTGTGGCGGCTAGCACCACCCTCAATCAGGCTGTTCTGGCGGCGGGTGGTTTTAATCGTCGTGCCAAAGAAACGGTGGCCTTGATTCGCTTAAACCCTGATGGGACTGTTACCCAGCAGTCGTTTGAGGTGGATTTAGCCCAGGGGCTTAATGCTGACGGAAACCCCATACTGCAACACAACGATATTGTTGTTGTTGACCCCAATGCGGCGGCTCGCCTATCGGATGGGCTGAGTAATTTTCTTGGTCCCTTTCTCCAGATTCTACCGTTTGGCAATCTGTTCTAACCGGCTCAATATACTCATTTTTCCTACTCTTTTATCCTCATTAGACTCCTAGTTTCTTTGTAACCGCCCTATGGATAATCTTGCTTCAGCCAACGGTGCGTCTGTTAACAGCCTGGCCAAAGCGTACCAACTACCTCAAATGCCATGGGCTCAGGATGACGATGAGCTAGACCTGGCTCAACTGCTCACCGTGCTGCGGCGACGATCCCTGCTGATTACGGGGGTGGCTGCCGGTGTGATGGGCACGGTCATGTTCAATACCCTGCGCCAGGAACCAGTTTATGAAGGGAGCTTTGAAGTTCTGGTAGAGCCGGTTAATGCCGATGATAATCTCTCGGACTTAAGTGGTCTTCTGGCAGAAGCTGCCCCGGTCAAACAGTCAGGCCTGGATTATGAGACTCAGGTGCAGGTGTTGCGTAGCCCTGAATTGATTGCTCAGGTGATCGCAGAGCTAGAAACCATTGATCCAGATCTTAATTATGAACGTCTGTTAAAAAACCTCACTATCAGACGGGTGGGGGAAACTAAAATTATTGAGGTGAGCTACAAGGGCAATGACCCGGTCGAAATCCAGGCGACCTTGGATGCGCTTTCAACGGTTTATTTAAAGTATAGTTTGGATGAACGCCAAACGAATCTGCGCCAGGGGATTCATTTTGTTGACCGGCAGTTGCCTGAGTTAAAAGAGCGGGTTAATGAGCTGCAAAGCCAGCTGGAAAGATTTCGTCAAACCTATAATTTCATTGATCCAACGACGCAAAATCAACAGATTACCACACAGGCTCAGCAACTTAGCACCCAGCGTCTGGAAATTGATCGACAGCTGGCTGAGGCGATCACTAACTACGAGCTATTACAGAGTGAAGGGGGCAGTGAAGTTGCGCTGCAAAACGCACCGGTTTATCAACAGCTGATTCAAGAGCTGCGCCAGGTGGAAACAGAAATTGCCACTGAACTGACTCGTTTTCAGCCGGGAAGTCTGGCTATTCAAGTTCTGGAAGATAAGCGAGAGAGAATACTTCCGGTCATTGAGGCAGAGGCCCAGCGGGTATTAAATGCAAAATATGCTGAAGCTGAAAATGCCATCGAATTGTTATCCACTCAAAATGTCACCATTGCGGCGGCTGAAGCCCAGTTGCAAAATACGCTGACTCAGTTACCGACCCTGGCACGAGAGTATAGCGATCTACAGCGTGAGTTAGAGATTGCCGTTGGTGCCCTCAGCCGTTTTTTGGAAACGCGCGAACAATTACAGATTGAGGCGGCCCAAACCGAAATTCCCTGGGAAATAATCGAAGCACCCAGTCGGCCAGAAACTCCCATATCGCCTAATCCAAGACGTAGTTTTGTGTTGGGCATTGTTGCCAGTCTGTTGATTAGCGTTGGGTCAGCGTTGCTGCTGGAAAAAATAGATACTGTTTGCCGCACCGTTGATGAGATTGAAAAGGTCGTAAAACTGCCGTTGTTAGGCACAATTCCCTACCATGGGGAATTTGACACTGCTCCACAACAATCTAATGGGGCGGGCCAGTGGCTACAGCAACGTCTCAGTAAAAAGGGTACGGGGGCCACCGATGGATACTATGGCTATGGTGGCTCGCAGTTTTTGGAATCAATGCGGTTGTTGCACACAAATCTGTCGTTGATGGGGGCCGATCGTACCATTCGCTCAGTAATTATCAGTTCGTCCATGCCCAATGAGGGTAAGTCCACCGTTGCCCGCCATCTGGCGCAAACCGCTGCCACCATGGGCAAACGAGTCTTGCTAGTGGATGCAGATCTGCGGCGACCTACGGTTCATCAGCGTCTTGGGTTAAGCAACAAAACAGGTCTTAGCGATTTGCTCTCGGGCAATGTTACGAAGGGCAGTGGGATACTACAAAAGGTCATGCCCTTTCTGGATTTCTATGCCATTACAGCCGGTACTGCGCCCCCCGACCCGGTTAAACTACTGGCATCTAAGCGGATGCGACTGTTGATGAATCAGCTAGAAAAACAGTTTGACTTGGTGGTTTATGATACGCCACCGCTGGTGGGTCTGGCGGATGCCACATTGATTGCGGCTAACACCGATGGTCTGATCCTGGTTTCTCGGTTAAATGGTTGCGATCGCAACATCCTCCAGCATGCCATGGACAACATCAGCTTCACTAAGATTCCCGTCCTGGGTCTGGTCGCCAACGGTGTCTCTTCCAAAGGTAATGGGTACAAGTACTATTCCTACGGCGACTACGGAGCCCAGCCAGACAAACCCCCAACGGCTGACACCACCGATGAGGGGGCCAACGCCCTGGCTGCCGCCGCCAGTAAAAATGGCAGCTCACCCCACCAAAATGGCCTCAGCATATCCGATTTCTTAAATGTCAAGAAATAGCAAGACAACCCATAAAATAGTCAAAAAACAAACTCACCTAAAGCAACGACAGTTGCTGAAACCCCACCGTTTCAGCAGGCACCAAATTTGCGATCGCCACCCCCAACAGTCTCACCTGCGGTTGAGGCTCAAGGTGATGCTCCAACAAAGCCTGAGCTAACGGCCCCATGTCAGTGGCCCGCTGCATCGGCACATCCACCGTACGACTGCGAGTAATTTGGCGATAGTTCGCATATTTAACCTTAAGGGTGAGGGTATAGCCCATCTTTTTTGCCTTGAGCAGCCGTGCTTCCACCTCATCCACAATCGTAGCCAGCGCCTGGCTCATGGCCTCTAAAGACCGCAGATCTTCAGCAAAGCTGCGTTCGGCCCCAACCGATTTACGAATACGGTTAGGATCAACTCGGCGATTATCCTGGGCATTGGCCACACGAAAATAGTGGCTACCGATTTTGCCAAATTCTGCCACCAGATCAGTCTCACGCCAACGTTGTAAGTCGGCTCCCCTAGCAATACCCAGCTGTTTCATTTTGCGGGCAGTGGCCGGACCAATGCCATGAAATTTTTCGATGGGCAACGTGGCAATAAAGGCCATGGCCTCGTCGGGCAAAATCACATACAGTCCATTGGGTTTATTCACATCCGAGGCCATTTTGGCCAAAAACTTATTGATGGAAACACCGGCAGAGGCCGTCAGCTCAGTGGTCTGCTGAATACGCTGTTTAATGACTTTAGCCGTTGCGATCGCCGATTCACAGCCAGTCACATCCAAATAAGCTTCATCCAGGGACAGGGGTTCAACCAACTCTGTATAATCCCGAAAAATTGTCCGAATCTGCTCGGATACTGCTCTATACACATCAAATCGAGGTCGCACAAAAATCACATGGGGACACCGCTGCACCGCAATGCGTGACGGCATTGCCGAATGAATTCCATAGCGCCTAGCCTCATAGCTAGCGGCGGCTACAGCCCCTCTCTGTTCTGGACGACCACCCACCACCACCGGCTTGTCCCGATACTCAGGATAGTCCCGCTGCTCAATGGATGCATAAAATGCATCCATATCAACATGGAGGATTTTACGATGGTCTACCATCTCCCTTATGGTTGTCGTCAGCCCTAGCTTACAAACACTCTTTAGTTGATGTAATCAGCCCTGAACATCGATCAAGACTCTTTTCAGCCAAGATCACCCATAGCCCCTACTCCCCAACCACCTGTTTCAACACCGCCTGCAATTCATCCGTTCCCATTCTGGCACCATATCCGGTTACCAACTGAGCGGAGGCCGTGGAGCCCAGTTTGCCAGCCTGGGCCCAGCCCAATCCGTGGGTAATGCCGTAAAGCACACCCCCGGCATACATGTCGCCGGCACCCAGGGTGTCAATGGCAGTGACTGGATGGGGAGCAATTTCCAATACCTGTTCGCCATCAAACAAAATCGAACCTGCGGGACCACGGGTAATGGCAAAGGTTTTAGCTAGGGTTTTGGTGTGTTCAATGGCGGTGGCAAAATCATCCGTATCTGCCATTAAAAGCGCCTCGGACTCATTGGCAAATAGCATATCTACACCGTCACCAATCATTTCCAACAGCCCTGGCCTAAAAAACTTCACCATGTTGTAATCCGATAGAGACATGGCGACTTTGCGGCCTGCGGCTTTGGCTAGATGGCTGGCTTTAATCGCCGCTTGCTTACTGTTTTCACCGCTGACTAAAAACCCTTCCATATACGTATATTCAGCAGCGGCAATGGCTTCGGGATTGAGGTCAGCCTCAGACAGCTGGGATGAAATGCCCAGAAAGGTGCCCATGGTACGGTCGGCATCTGGAGTAATCAGCACCAGACACTTGCCCGTAATCCCCGGTTCAGGGTCATGGCTGGTCAAATTGGTGTCCACACCACAGTCCACTAGATCTTGCGTGTAAAACTGACCATATTCGTCATCGGCGACTTTGCAGCCATAGAAGGTTTTGCCGCCAAGTTGGCTGATGGCAATGATGGTATTGGCAGCAGAGCCACCACAGATACGTTTGGTTTGATGGCTATTGAGCTGTGCGATCGCATTATTCTGCACGGCTTCATCCAAAAGGGTCATCACACCCTTATCCATACCGATGGCTGCCAGCGTTTCTACAGACAGGGCGCATTCTATATCCACCAGAGCATTGCCAAGGCCATAAACGTTGTACTTCGGTGGATTGTGGGTCATGGGAGTGATTGGAGATCAAATGATTTTGCTCGCTTATTATCCCGCTGATTACGATGGGTGGCAATGAGAAGCTATACAATTCTGCGCCACAGGGTGAGTCATGATCCAGGGTGAGTGCCCATTGCCCACCCCGCTCGATAGTCTCCCATGGTGTCAGTTTGGCAAGATTTTAAAGAATCTGTCGGGGTTCGAGCAACATTCCGGACAGTTTTTACCGGGTATCGAAAAGTTGAGGACTTCAGCCTCTTGTAGGAGATTGCAAGTACCTAAAATCAGCGAACCATAGAACAAAAAACCTGTAGGACTATGAATATTTTGCACCATGGATTATCAAAATACTGGTCCTTTATCACGTTACTGATAGTAGCTTTTGTTATAGCGATATCGCCTCAGACGCTTGCCCAAGAATTGACTCCCGAAATCCCCCTCACTACGGAACTGTTTTCAGGGATTAATACTATCTGGATGCTAATTGCGGCGTTACTCGTATTCTTTATGAATGCCGGGTTTGCCATGCTTGAAGCAGGAATTTGCCGAACTGAAAATGCAACAAATATTTTAGCTAAAAACTTAATTGTTTTTTGCGTCTCAGCTACAGCGTTTTTTGTTTTTGGGTTTCGCTTTATGTTTGGCGACAGTGGAAATCCTATTTTTGGACAACTGGGAATTTTTGTAGACTCTCTCTTTCCATCGGCAGCCAATGTTAACCCTTTCCCCCAAGGTTTTGAGAATTTAAGAACCTTTTGGGGTAATCGCTCGTTTGCTGCCATTTTCTTTTTCCAGCTATCGTTTGCCGGAACAGCAGCCACCATTGTGTCTGGGGCCGTTGCAGAAAGAATTAAATTCTGGGCGTTTATCCTTTTTAGCTTTGTGCTGGTGGGTTTTATCTATCCTTTAGTTGGCTATTGGGTATGGGGGGAGAACGGTTGGCTGGCCAGCACCCTTAACTTCCATGATTTTGCTGGTTCAACCGTGATTCATTGTGTGGGTGGTGCGGCAGCGTTGGTGGGGGCTTGGCTATTGAAACCCCGAGATGGCAAATTTGGCTATGATGCGGAGACCGGCAGTTTCCCTTACGGTGAAGAAGAAGAAGAAATATTTAGGCCCTGTAACCCCGGCTTTACCACATTGGGTTGTTTAATTTTATGGGTTGGCTGGTTTGGCTTTAATGGTGGTTCAACCCGGTTTTTAGACTATGTCCCCCATGTCATCATTACCACCATGTTTGCCTCTACGGCTGGAGGTTTGGCAATTCTCTTCTATAGTCCCCTGGTTACAGGGTATAAGGTCAAACTGTCATCGATTATTAATGGCATTTTAGGGGGGTTGGTCAGCATCACAGCATCGTCAGCCTATGTTGATATTTTAGGCGCGTGCATTATTGGTGCGGTGGGAGGCATTTTGGTGCTGGTGGGTGAAAGCGTTTTGGAATCAAACCTCATGCGGATCGATGATCCGGTTAGTGCTGTGCCCGTACACCTCTTTTGTGGTGCCTGGGGAACAATTGCTGTTGGCCTGTTTGCCCAGGGGTTTTCCCGCGAGTTCAACAGCGTTTATTCAGCAGCTCAGCAAACCCTGTATCAATGCCTAGGCTGTGGCTGTATCATTGCTGTAACGTGTCTGTTGAGCCTATTGGCCTGGGCAATGATCGGGCTATTTCTCTATTACCTGCGCCCGAGCATTTCATATCACGACTCAAAAGAGGCCATTGATATTTTTGTCATGGTTAGACGGGGATTGAGAGTCACTCTGGAAGATGAAAAAGCCGGTAGCGACGCGACAATTATTATGTAAGTCCAGGTTTTCAGCCCCTGGCTGATAGCTGCCAATGTAGAGGGGCTGGCACAAGGCGCAGCCCCGACAAGATTATTCATGATTCCAATGTAGAGGGGCTGGCACAAGGCACAGCCCCTACGAGATTATTCATGATTTCTACACCGGATAGTTCACTAATTATTGCCTGCAAATATTTCTTTTGCCGCAGGACAACTCTCACTAACGGTTTCGTAATTTTGGAAGAAGTTTTCTAATAAAGGTTTGATTTCCTGAGATTCACCAGACGTATTACGATTTTCTTCCCAGATACTAAATAAAAATCGAGCATCTTTGAATATTTCTGAATCAGGCCTTTCGGGGATTTGGCAAAGGCGAATAAATGATGTGTTAAATCGCCCTACTGCTGCTTTGAGAATAGCTGTTTCATAAAGGGCGCTATCTAATCGATCCTGGCAAAAACTTGACCAATTATCACCCATACGATTTTTGAGGTCTGATAGCCTTTGTAAAAGAACCTCCTGATCCTCAAAATTTTCTTGACAATAACTATCTGGCGTTGGGCTACCCTCAACAGCCTGTTGCGGAGAGCCAGATCTAAATAAAAAATACGCAAAAATAGCTAGTGCTGACAACATGAGGGCAACTGTCGATAGAAATATAGAGGGACCAGAGGCATCTCGTTTGATGTCTTGTTTGCGCATTTTTTGACTATAAATCTAGTGGGATTTCAATGTTGAGACTATAGCTTTAAGGTCTCCTAATTCCGTATAAGAAGTACCCGTTTATTTGGTAAGGATTACAGAATTTGGATGGTTCTATTCGCCACAATAAATAAATCAAAAACATAAAGTTTTTACCAATTAAAACTCTATACTTTTGATTTATTTTTTAAGCTAATTTTTAGCTTATATATTGTGTGAACCCGTGATTTTACGGAACCGACGTCCTAACAATGCGACACCTGATCGTTGGGATTACTATGTATTTACCACTCTAAACATGAGAATCCGCACATGAAAGCAGTTTTTGTATAAAAATGTGTTTAGTCAAGGGTAGATTCAAGCTTTTGTCGACACCACCATACCTGTGGCATTCTTTATATATCTGCTGTCTCCCCATTTTGAAGGAACCATGGGTTTGGAGTTCAAGTTTTTTTAAGGTTGCAGGTGCTCAAAACTGCGCATATTTTGGTAGAGAAGCGGTTGGTCCTTTGCAAATCTATGAATTCTGATCATCAATCTAAAGAACAAGAACTCAAAAATCTGGAAGCAGAGCTCAAGGAACGCGAAATAAAGGTGCGGATGCGTGAGCTTGAATCTGAGATAGAGACGTCGACGTCGGTAAAACCTACGGTTAAACACAAGGGAGCCGTAAGCTTTGGCTGGTATAACCGTTTACCGAAACTTGTACAGTTTGGTTTGCTCGTTGTGGGTGTGATTATAGCTATACGAGTGGCCACCTGGTTGTCTGGCGTATTGTTACTGTTTGCCGTTGGCTGGGTTATTTACAAGCTGTTTCTAGAGCGCTCTAGAAATTAGGTTCTAAAGCGCGATCGCAATTAGGTTCTAGGGCGCGATCGCAATTAAAATTTTTCACCAGGGCCTGAGGTGGGCCATCCCACTGTCCACACCATATCTCCCTAACGTATGGCCGCTATTACATCACATTTTCCGCTCATCAACACCCTGAGAAAAGCGGTAGGCCTGCTCGACCCAGAGCACGCTGCATTAAAGGCCGATGTGTTATATCAATGCGATCGCATCTCCCATACCACCCTACGCATCACCGTCTTTGGCCCCTTTAACTACGGCAAATCCACCTTACTCAATGCCCTCCTCGGTGAGAAAACCCTGCCCATTGATCTCGTCCCCACCACTGGGGCTGCTATCACCGTCACCCATGGGCCTGCATTGGTCAGCCGCATCACCCTCACCGATGGCACAGTCCTAGAAGAACCTGGAACAGACCTGTTGCAACGTTACGCCATTCTCGATGAGCAGCGGCAGATGCAGGCCCATGTGGCAGCGGTGGCCGTGACCTGTCCCCACCCGTTTCTGCAACCAGGCGTAGAGCTGGTGGACCTGCCGGGCACCGATGACCAAGAAGCACAAAATGAGCGGGTGTACGCCAAACTGATGGAGACCGATGTGGTGGTGCAGCTCTTGGATGGTCGTAAGCTCATGACCCTGGCAGAGCGAGAGCATCTGCGGGACTGGCTGATGGACCGAGGCATTACCACAGTGCTATTTGTGGTGAATTTTCTCAATCTTATGGAACCTGAGGAACGCAAACAGGTCATGTACCGTTTGCGATTGCTAGCCCAAGACTTTCGAACAACCCTGCCGGATGGTGTGAGTAATCTCTATGCGGTGGATGCTTTACCAGCTCTGCGGGCACGCCTCAAAGGAGATATGGCTGCTGCCACCCAGGCCGGGTTACCAGCATTGGAGTCGGCTTTGCATAGGTTGGTACAGGTCCGTTTACCGGAGTTGGCTGTTCATCGCATACCGCGATTGTTGCCCTTAGTGTCCCAGGTGCACCAGGCTCTGCAACAACAGCTGCAATCTCTGAATGCAGCCCCCCACCCCGATGCCCGTCGCGTCGCTATTCAACAACGGGCTCAGCAGCTGATACAAAAGGGGTTTCAGCAAAGTGTGATAGATTTGCAAGATTGGCTTAGCTTAGAGAATCTGTTGCATCAATATGAATATGATTTTGCGGCCTCTCTTCAAGCGGGCACGGCCCCCCTATGGTTAGAAGAGAGATTACAACCTGTCTGGAAACAAAAAAAGCGAGCGGTTGCCGACTGGGTTTATAAAGCCTGTGATTTTTTTGAGCAGCCACGTCCGGTGGATCTGTGGGTTGGTTGGCAGCGACCCGATGAGACTGTGCAGCCGACAGCCGACCCCAGTGAACCGGAGACAAATCAGGGGGATGGGATGGCGTCGGTTGCGATCGCCACCGGCCTGGGCTGGGTGTTAGCAGGTCCCATGGGGGCAGCTGTGCTCGGTGGCACCAGCCACTTGCTCAATCGCGCCGGGCGTACAAAGAAAGCGTCGGAACCAGAGCCATCCGTGTCACCCCAGGCTAGCCGTGAAGCTGCCCGTGAGTACCTGGCCCATTTTTCTAAAACCGCCCTGGATGCCCTTGCCTCCTATCAACAGCGAGCTCAGCCAGTTATGCAGATGGCCATTACAAAACCAGTGTCCGTAGACCAACAGGCTGGCCAACGGACACTACTGGAAAATATTTTGATGGAACTGCAACAGCTACAGGAAGAATTGAATTATTGAACGTCAGAACCGGGTGGCGGCAACGTAATTGTTCTGTCTACCTCAACGGAGTCAACACCGGTAACCTCAGACAATGAAGACATGCTGTCTGAGGCCACTGAGCCGGTAACAATGCCGAGGGTTGTCAAGGTTTGCTCCACGTCAAGGCCTGCTGCCTTTAGCTGTTCAGTGACCTCATCAATCTGTTCGATGTGAGCGTCATCGATTGATACCGTTACCTTGACCTTATCCATGTCTGCTCCTGGGTTTGCATTTATAGCGTCTGACCCTTGGGGCCAACAGCCCACTAGGCTGACTGTCACGATGGCAACAATTAGCCAATGAATCAGTTGTCTAGCCCACCTAGTGTTTCTCATATCTCCCATTGTCGCTGCTGATCTCAATAAAGAATAAAGATCAGCAGCAATTCTACAAATGTAACAGCGCTAATAACAATAACGTTACTGCAACGGTGCCTGTACTAATCCGATGCCAACATCGGTGCCAGCTAGGCCCAAGCGTTGGGCATCACGCATTAGCCAGGCCCAGAGTTCCATGCCCCGTGCCCCAGTGGCCTCGGCATAGAGAGCGGCAATGCCGGATACGTGGGGGGTGGCCATGCTGGTCCCGCTAATCTTTCTATAGCGATCGGGCATGGGCCATGTGGAATGAACCGCAACTCCCGGTCCAGCAATATCCACTTGGCCACCGTCCAGATTAATGCTGCCATTGGAGAAGAATCCCATTTGTAGCTTATTATCTAGAGCACCCACCGCCATTAAGGAGGGAGCGTTAGCAGGATAACCGACTGGATTGATGCGTCCGTCGCGTCGATCACTTTCATTACCGGCTGCCGCAATAATTAGAGAGCCACGATTCAAGGCCCGTTGTCCCACTCGCTCATAGATGGGGGAGTAGGTATCTCCTGGGCGGGTGGGTGCCCCTAGGGACATGGAAATAATGGCGCAACCGTTATTGACTGCCCATTCAATACCAGCCAGAATGCCACTATCTGAGCCTGAGCCACGATTACTTAAAACCTTACCGGCATAAATTTCAGCGTTATAAGCTACGCCGTAACGGGGTAGTTCCGGTGGATCCTTAGGACCACAGGCTGTACCGATGCAATGGGTGCCGTGGCCATTGGCATCCTGAACAGCCTCGCCAGCAATAAATGACCGGCTTTGGATGATGCGACCAGCAAAGTCAGGATGATTGAGGTCCATGCCTGTATCTAGCACAGCGACTTTGATTCCCAGGCCACTGTGGCCTGAGTCGATCACCCGAGTTGCCTGAAGGCCCCAGGTGCTCTTGCAGTCTTGAAACTCTGGGGCCGAACCCTTATGGGCACGGGCAGCCAATGCCCCCTGGTCTGGGCCTGCTTGCTCATATAGATGGGTGGCGGCGTCGCTGTAGCCCCGCAAATAATCTGCGGATAGACCCTGACCAATAGCGTAGACGACTCGTTCTGGCTGAATTGCCAGCACATTACCATGGGCAGCGGCACTGGCTCGTACGGATTGTGCCTGATCAGGATCAAGGGGAACGACAGCGACTCCTAGATTGTCAAAAACTGACGCATTGGGGCTATCGAGTTCTGCAGACGTAAAGGCGTGACCTTCAAAATCTGCGGCTCTGGCCACACCTTGAATACCCGTTGCGCTAGATAATGCTTGAATACCCGCGTTCACATCTTCGTCGGGCAGAAGTACAAGATAGCGCCCGGTAGTTTCTATAGACATAATTCACCCTTTGATTATGTATAAGTGGTCTTAGATTCAGTCTGCGATACGATTTTGTCGCATCAAATGTCACACTTAACTCCATACAAGTTGCCAAGAAGTTATTACGGAATGGGAAAACCGAAATGTAAATTAAAGAAGAGTTTGAGTGTGGAGAAATTAGCTGGCTAACATTCGTATAACCCTTGCAGAGAAAGCTTTTTAGGATATTTTTTAATTTGTCCTAGAAATGATTTGAGAATAAACAATCTTTTTGAAAATTCAAATATTATTAGGGCTCAAACTTTTATTTTCTGACGTTCTATGGCTAAAAAGGCTGTTTTGACCCATTAAATTGATCTAAAGCTTAAAAAATATAACTAAAAACTGATTTACTCTTAAAAATAAGCGTCTCTATTGCTCTTCTATTTTTTGGGTTCTCTTTTTATGTCACGCTGCCATTGGTGATAGACCCACGTTAGTCCTTGTTGTGTAAACCAGAGATAGAGGGCTGTGCATAACCCCAGACCGATGGCGATCGACCACCGTTGAGTGGTGGCGGCGGCCCAGGCCCAGCTGCTGAGGCCAAACGCTGTTCCATAGGCACAGAGGCTGCTGATCAGCGCGATCGCAACTTGCCAAAACCCTTGACGATGCCCTGTGCAAAATCCTCCACACCCACCTACGATCAAACCCGCAATAGCGCCGATCAGCACCCCTTCAGCCTGGTGTCCGCTCAACTCTCCAAGGCTGAAGGCCGCCAAAATGGCGATGGATGATGCGCCGCTGACTAAGCTAGTTAATCTTTGGGGAATAAAGTTAAGAGACTGCATCCCCACAGTGGCTCCAGCAATGGCTAAAAAGCTACCGAGGATAAGGGCCAAACTCCATTGGGGACTGCTGGGAGCCAGACCCAAGACGCCGAATAGTAAGCTGCTGAGGGCATGGAACGTGAAGAGTGCGATCGCAACTAACCCAGCTACACGTAGCGTCATTTGCCAATTGTGACGATGGGCCATAAACAGTGACTTTTCCTAAGGAACGTGTTTAGAGTAGCTACAGACTAACCCAAACCCATGCAACCCCAAAATGATCTAAATGATCTAATCAATACATCTACAACAACAAACTTATACGGAGATACGTTTCTCACTGAGACTAATGGAACAGATTCCCCCTCCCCCTGGTCTAGCTACGGTGTACACACAAGTGATCGAAAATGGCGATTACATTGCATCACCCCCTCTAACTCCCTACCGTGTATACATAAGTAGGAGAGCTAGCTCTAGATTTCGAGCCCTCATCCCCCAACCCCTTACTCCCTGGGGGAGAAGGGGGGCCTGGCCTCAAAGTCCTTCGCCCCCAGGGAGAAGGATTTAGGATGAGGGCCAATTCAAGGACAGGCCTACCTTTTGGGACATTAGTCTTCTAGATGTGTATACACAGTAGTCTTAACAAGAGGGGATTAAGGGGGGGGTAAGGCAGGATTTTGAGCCATCTGCCGAGATGCATGTACACAGTAGCCTGGTCTAGGGGAACAACGTCTTGGTTGAGGTGAAAATAAGCAGATAGCAGCGTTTGTGCAATAAACATCTATGTCTCGTTGGCGTCACCTAAAAACAGGATTACTTTGGTTCGCGTTCTTGCTGCCAATTGCGCTCCATGGCTCCACGGTATGGCGTCGCCCTCACCTCACTGAAATTAATCGCCAGCCGCTATTTCAGGGCATTATTTACAGTCGGCGCACCCGTAAACAGCCTCGACCCAATATCATTCACATTATCGATATTGATCTGACGACTGCTGGATTGCGACCGTTGGTCACCCCCGTGAATCCGCAGGCAGATCTGAAAAAATATGGTACGAAAAGCCATAGAGCAGTGGGGCAAAAAACGTCAGCATTTTTACAAACCCACGGACTACAGCTAGCCGTGAATGCTAACTTCTTTTCTCCATTTAAAGAGGTTACTCTCTGGAACTATTACCCTCGTCCTGGAGAACCGGTCAATTTAATGGGGTTATCAATGTCTAACGGCAACGTGGTTGCCCCAGCAAATCCTGATCAGCCACCGGTACCGACGCTGTGTTTTATGAATCAGCAAGCCGTTATCAACGCCGATGGCACCTGTGAAGACAACACTCAACAGGCGGTGGCAGGCAATCTGATGTTGTTGGAAAATGGTCAGATTACCACTCAGCTGCAAGACCGACTCCAGTATGAAGGGAAAAAGCCCTACTCATTTACCGTGGCAGCCTTAGATGCCACGGGTGCACGTCTATGGCTGGTCCTGGTTGATGGCAAGCAGCCTTTTTACAGCGAAGGGTTGACCGTGGGCGAAGTGACCGCCCTGGTACAAGAGTTGGGCGCTGATACAGCTTTGCGCTTAGATGGTGGTGGTTCAACAACGTTGGCCGTGTCGTCACCCAGGGGTCCCACCCTACTTAATACGCCTATTCATGGCAAAATCCCTGGTCAAGAACGACCGGTTGGTAATCATTTAGGCTTTTTTGCTGACCCCATAGAACCGTAGAGGGTATGAGTTCTGAACCCATTAATCAGGAGAAAGCCAGCTTACGGTACGCACCGTGTCCAATGCCAAAACTGTAAGCCCAGGCTTGATATTCCCTACAAAAAAAAGGGAGGGAGTTTCCCCCCTCCCCTATAGGTAACGAATCAAATCTCAACCAATTGAAACTCTGGCAATTGCTAATTTAGGGGCTGCACTAGTCTAGAGCTCTTGCTATTTGACGGTGTTTTACACCTAACGTCAGCCCGAAGATCAGCAATGCCCAACCCGGATTTATGCGGCGATAGCGGGTGCTGTCAGCGCAACGGGAGACGCTTCTCCAGATGCCAAATCCAGGGGAAAGTTGTGGGCATTACGCTCATGGATAACTTCAATGCCTAAATTGGCGCGATTCAGCACATCGGCCCAGGTATTCACCACGCGCCCTTCACTGTCTAGAATGGACTGGTTAAAGTTGAACCCATTGAGATTAAAGGCCATGGAGCAGATGCCCAGGGAGGCGAACCAAATCCCGACCACCGGCCAGGCGGCCAGTAGAAAGTGCAACGAGCGACTGTTATTAAACGAAGCATATTGAAAGATCAAGCGTCCAAAGTAGCCATGGGCGGCAACCAGGTTATAGGTTTCTTCCTCTTGACCAAAGCGATAGCCAGCATTTTGGGATTCAAGTTCGGTGGTTTCCCGCACTAACGACGAGGTGACCAAGGAGCCATGCATGGCTGAGAACAAGGCCCCCCCGAAGACACCGATGACCCCCAGCATATGGAAGGGATGCATGAGAATGTTGTGCTCGGCTGTAAACACAATCATAAAGTTGAAGGTGCCCGAGATGCCGAGCATCAAGCCATCTGAAAAACTGCCTTGGCCGATGGGGTAAATCAGTAGCACAGAAGTAGCCGCTGCCACCGGAGCCGAATAGGCCACGGCAATCCAGGGTCTCATGCCTAAGCGATAGCTCAGTTCCCACTGACGGCCCATATAGGCATAGGCAGCAATGAGAAAGTGAAAGATAATCATCTGGTATGGGCCACCGTTGTAAAGCCACTCATCTAGACTGGCGGCTTCCCAGATGGGATAAAAGTGGAGGCCAATGGCATTGGAGGAGGGCACCACGGTGGCGGTAATCATATTGTTGCCGTAGAGCAAGGAGCCGCTAATGGGCTCTCGAATCCCATCCATATCCACGGGGGGTGCCGCCACCATGGCCAGGACAAAAACAACCGTAGCGACCAGGGCTGTGGGAATCAAAAGGGTCCCGAACCAGCCAACATATAATCGATTTTCAGTGCTGGTGATCCATGCGCAAAAGCGTTCCCATGGACTAACGGATTGATACGGTCGAAGTGTATGCATCATGAATCCATTTGGTATGTAGCGAAACAAAATTAAAAGCGCTCATTGAGCTATATAAATATATAACTGAATGGTTATCTAATTGTCAATTTTTTTCTGACATTTTACGAGTTTTTTTTGTTGGCGTTATCCCTTAGAGGCTAAGTCAAGGGCCTGACTAGCCTCTAAGGGATAACATAAGCACAAAGCCCGATGAAGCGTGTGGATGGGGCGATGAGTGATGAGTAACGGACGGTAATCTAGCGGTGATTTAATGGCAAACGCCTAAACTGATTGAGAGAATTGACGAATTTTGCGATTTCTCAAATAGGTATCAAATACAGCGGCAATGTTTCTGATCAGTAAACGCCCCGCTGGTGCCACTTCAATGTGGTTAGGGGTGAGTCGTACCAGACCATCTGCGGCCAAGGTTTCTAAATCCCGACGTTCGCGGGCAAAATATGTATCAAAATCCTGCTCAAAATTGAGGTGGTATTTATCTTCAATCGCGGCTTTCGATAGCTCAAACTGACACATTAATTCCATGATGATAGCCCGCCGCAAAATGTCGTCCTTGCTAAGAACAACGCTGCGTTCAATGGGAAGGTGTTTGGCTGTGAGCTGATCCGTCGGCGATGGTGCGATCGCATCATAAAACCCCTTCAGCCGTTTATAATTCTGGGTATAGACATTTTGAAACATACTAATGGCAGTTATGCCAAAGGATAGAAGATCGGATTCAGGCTGAGTGGTATATCCCTGAAAGTTGCGATGTAGCTGACCAGTTTGTTGCGCCAGGGTCAATTCATCATCAGGTTTAGCAAAATGATCCATGCCAATAAACTGATACCCATGGTGAGTCAGCTGATCAATGGACATATGTAAGATATCGAGCTTTTCCGATGGGGATGGTAATGTAGCCGGATCAATGTGTTTTTGCTGCATTGGTAATAAATGCGGCAGATAGGCAAAGTTAAACACTGCAATCCGATCTGGGTCTAGCGCCAGGGTTTTAGTAATGGTATCGCTAAATGTGGTTAGGGACTGGTATGGAAGGCCATAGATCAAGTCAACATTCACACTATCAAAGGCCGCTTCTCGCATCCAATCCATCACCTGGAAAAGCATGTCTTCTGGCTGTAGACGATTAATCGCCACCTGCACCCGGGGGTCAAAATCTTGAATGCCAAAGCTAATGCGGTTAAAACCAATCTCTCGCAAGCCTAGTATATAGTCACGGCTAAGGGTGGCAGGATTCACCTCAATGGAAATCTCAGCATCTTGAGAAAAGGAAAACTGTTGGTGCAAAACTTGCCAAAGTCGATCCACCTGCTCAAGGGTTAGATAATTGGGAGTCCCACCACCCCAGTGAAGCTGGTTGACCACTCGTTGTGAATCGGTTAAGCTTGCAACCTGCTCAATATTACGAATGAGAGCGTCCAGATAAGGATTTGTCACCGCTGTATTTTGGGTGACAATTGTATTACATCCACAGAAATAACAGGCGCTCTGGCAAAAGGGAATATGACAGTAAAGGGAAAGCGGTGTTTGTTTGTAGTTCCCTGTGGCAAACGCTGCATCCACCACATGGGCATTGAATTGATCCGTTAACTCAGTCGCTGGAGGATAGCTGGTATAACGGGGTAAGGGCTGATTATACTTTTGAATTAAATCGGCATCAAATTCAACGGTTTGAAGCAAAGATTTCATGTCTATCTCAGATTGAAGAGCGAAAAAAACCCCCCGCAAAAGGGGGGACATGGAGGTTCATACAAGAGGAGATTTCTGAAGCTCAGCAGCTAGTCTGCTTATACCATTTCAGGAGACTGGTGATGGTGGCGATGTTCTGTACTGCCAGACTTATCTTGGCGAGTGACTAGATCAAAAACATGATCACCAATAGCCTCCTTCACCAACGGTTCCAGTTCATGCATAACATCTCGATTAATCTGAAAGGCTAAATTCGCTTCATCCACAATTTGCTGTGCCAGACTGGTTTCGATTGGTAGAGAATTGAGGTTGTTTCTATACTTTTCCTTGAAGGCTCGTCGAGATTCCACTGTGGGGATATCTAAAAATTCGTAGAAGGCTGTTCCCACACCATTTGGCAGATCCAGGGCGGAGCGAGTAATGGCCTTTAACCCTTGCCCACCAGAGAGATCACCCATATAGCGGACATAGGAATGGGCTATGAGCAACGCAGGATTCTGTTTAGCCACCTCACGAATGCGCTCTACATAACGAAGCCCTTCGGGAGATGCAGCAATTTCATCACGCCAATTATCACCATAGTAGAAGGCAAGGTCTTTTTCTAATTGAGGGACCCGCTCTAATAAGGGAAAATACATGGGACCCACCACAGAATGTTGAGCATGGCCACGCATTTCTTCTTCCAAGGCACTATAAACAAAGTACAGATTAGCCATCAATTTCCGAAAAGGTTCTTTTTCAAGAATCCCTTTGAGAAAACATTTCATAAACGCTGTATTTTCCGCCAGGGTATGGGATTGTTGGGTTCCTTCTCGAAGACAGGATGCTAAATTGTGATCCATTGTAAATACCTCAAATGATTAATATTGATCAAGCGGAGACAATCTTAAACAGAACGATTGGAAGAGAAAAGGCAAGGGATAGGCAACGTACTCAGGAGTTTGGAGCCTTCCTGAGTAAAAGTCTCTCTAGATGATTAGTGTAGTTGGAGATCCCCATTGTTATCCCTTGCTGAGCAGCTTTGACAATTAAATCAAGGCGTTGGCACCCAGTTCACCCAATCCTGGGGCTTGAGAAAGAGATTAGTCAGCTCAGCTTCTGGTGTATCGGCTTCGGCCTTATAGCCATACTGCCAGCGAGTCAGAGGCGGTAGCGACATCAAAATAGACTCAGTTCGACCATTGGTCTGTAAGCCAAATATAGTACCCCGATCATAAACCAGGTTAAATTCGACATAACGTCCCCGACGATAGAGCTGAAACTCGCGCTCGCGCTCACCATAGGGTTTATTCTGATTACGCTCTGCAATGGGTAGATAGGCTGGCAAAAATGCATTGCCACAACTTTGCACAAAGGCAAACCAATCTTCCCAGCTGAGGGTCACTGGACCTACCTGCTGGCTATAGGCGGCCGCATCTCCACTTAAATTAGGACCTGAGTAGAGATTGCCACGGTAATCCAGATAGTCAAAGAAGACACCGCCCACACCCCGCGATTCTTGACGATGCTTAAGATAGAAGTATTCATCGCACCAACGCTTAAAAGCAGGGTAGAACTTAGGATGATGAGCATCACAGGCCCGTTTTAAGGTGGAGTGAAATTGGATCACATCCTCAATCGTGGGATAGTAGGGGGTTAGATCCACACCGCCACCAAACCACCATACAGAGCCAGCTTCAAAATAACGGTAGTTGAGGTGCACTGTGGGCACGTAGGGATTACGCGGGTGCAACACCATGGAAGTACCTGTCGCATAAAATCCATTCCCTGCAGCTTCTGGGCGTTGACTTAAGATACCGGGGGGTAAGGTATCTCCCCACACTTCTGAAAAGTTTACGCCACCCTGCTCAAAAACTTGCCCATCCTGAATCACCCGGGTACGACCACCGCCACCGCCATCACGCTGCCAGTTATCTTCTTGAAATTTTGCTTTGCCGTCTAATTGCTCTAGGGCAGAACAAATATCATCCTGCAATGTTTGCACATATTGCTTGAAGCGCTGACGCCCATCGCTGGGTGGCAGAACTGGAACATCAGCGGCAGACGCAGTTGCCTTAGCTTTTGGTAGGTTGACTTGAAGACTCATGGATCAAATCTTTCTCAACGGGTTTAGCTTTAATCACCGTATAGCGATTAAGCAATTTAACCTTATGTTTGTTTTCAAAACTTTACTTTCTAAGGATAGTTTGGGTCTCTGGGACGATCACCAAACCATAGTTACCCGAGGGGAAAAAAATGATGCATCTAGGGTTAACGATGTTGCTAAAAGAATTCGAGAAAATAAAAAAATATGACGTCTATGTTATCTGTACTGAATCAGCCTATGCTTTTAATAGCTATAAAGCTATGAATGATATCTGAGGAAAAAAATTGTATGGTCAGCACTGCATCATCCCCTGAGAACATCGCCACAAGCCGAAAATCCCAGGTTGAGGAAAATTTACTGACCCCTCGTTTTTACACCACTGACTTTGAAAAAGCTGCCAATTTAGATCTTTCTAGCGGGGAGGAGGATCTGAAAGCCATGCTGTCAGAGATGAAGGCTGACTATAATCGCCATCACTTTGTGCGTGATGATGCCTTTAAGCAAGTCTGGGATCATATTCAAGGGGAAGAGCGGGAGGCCTTCATTGATTATTTAGAGCGCTCCTGTGTTTCAGAGTTTTCAGGGTTTCTGTTATTTAAAGAACTGTCGCGTAAGCTGAAGGGACGCAGTCCGATGCTGGCAGAGATCTTTGCGCTGATGGCCCGAGATGAGGCTCGCCATGCTGGTTTTCTGAATAAAGCCATGGCGGATTTTAATATCTCATTAGATCTCGGTAAGCTCACCAAGAAACGTAACTACACGTTTTTTCCAGTGGAGTGGATTATCTATGCTGTGTATCTATCGGAGAAAATTGGCTACTGGCGCTATATTTTGATCCATCGCCATTTAGAGCAGCATCCTGAAAATAACTTTTATCCGCTGTTTAACTACTTTGAGAGCTGGTGTCAGGATGAGAACCGCCATGGAGATATCTTTAAGGCATTGTTGCGATCTCAGCCCAGCATGTGGAACACCTGGAAATCTCGCCTCTGGAGTCGCTTCTTTTTGCTATCGGTTTTTGCTACCCACAGCCTCACCGTCCACGAGCGCACCAAGTTTTACGAATCCCTGGGTCTCAATGCCACCCAGTTTGATGTCGACGTCATCCGAGAAACCAACAACACCTCAGCCCGTGCTTTTCCCGTGATTCTCGATGTGGATCATCCCGAATTCTTTAAGCGCCTCGATCGATGTGCTGCCCGAAATCTAAAAATGAAGACCATTGCCGAGAGTTCAGCGCCTAAGGTATGGAAGTTCTTGCGAAAAGTTTCCCTGGTGGCAGGTACTGTAGGAGATTTATTGCGTCTATATATGCTCCGTACCATCGATACTGAAGCGATGAAAGGGACGATACGCTAGGGTAACAATGAAGGCAAAGCATCATGGCTTCCACATCGTTTAATCCCATTTATGGTCCAGTACCATCATGGCAGTTTGGTCAATCTTTAGGGATTGATCCTGTTGGACCCATTTCAACGTGTTCCTTTAATTGCATCTACTGTCATCTGGGCAATATTCAACACAAAACGAGCCAGCGTCAAATCTTTGTGAGTACCCCGCAAATTTATCGAGCCCTTACAGACTTGCTGCCCTTGGGGGCCATTGATGTTGTCACCCTCAACGGCAGTGGAGAGCCCACATTAGCGCTCAACCTGGGTGAAATTATCGCCTGTATTAAAGAACAGACAATGGTGCCGATTACGGTTCTAACCAATGGTAGTTTGCTGAGCGATCAGACTGTTTGTGCTGATCTACAGTTAGCCGATCACGTTGTTGTGAAGCTAGACGCCATATCCCAGCAGCAACTTCAGGGCATCAATCAGCCTGTTGCACGGCTTCGTCTGAAATCTATTTTTCAAAGCCTTTGCCAGTTCTCTAACAGCTATTCAGGCAAACTCACCCTCCAAACAACACTCTCGAATCTGTGGGACTCACAAAGTCAAGCTAAGTATATTCAGATGATCCAAGATATTTTGCCCGATACGATTCAACTGAACGTGCCCGCTCGACCTTGTTTAAAGAGACAGCAGCAAAATGCCAGGGAAAATCAACTGTCCATCACCACATTCAATGCAGAACCAACGCTCAAATGTATCAGTACAGAGTACTTAAGGGAGTTTGCAACTAAAATTGAAGCCTGTTTAGGCATCCCCACAAACTATCCAACCATTGATGTGGAAGAACTTAGATCTAACTAATACCCAATGGCAGAAATTTGGCAGCTATTGCATCCCCCCATCACCCCATATTGCTTGCCTTTTTGCAGATTTGAGTCACACGCTTTTAAGCGGTGCAGTTATCCAAGGAGCCAATTTATCCCAGACTAAATCGTTTACAATATACAGACCTGTCTACACGATCGGAACTAACTGGTTATAGCGCCTATGCCGCCTCGTACTAAACGCCCATCTGCTCGCGATCGCATCCTGACGGCTGCTTCTGAACTCTTCTACAAAGAAGGCGTTCAAAACGTCGGCATTGACCGCATCATTGCCGAGTCGGGTGTTGCCAAAATGTCCCTCTACAATAACTTCAAGTCCAAGGATGCCTTGATTGCAGCCTATCTTCAGCAGCAGGATGAAAGTTGGGGCAACTGGTTTACACGCCGGGTAGAAGAAATTACCACCGAGCCTCGCGAACGTCTGCTTGTTGTCTTTGATGTGTTGCAAGAATGGTTTGAAGCACCCAACTTTCGCGGCTGTGCCTTTATCAATTCTGCTGTCGAACTGGCCGATCCAGATCACCCTGGCTACCAGGTATCCCTCAGACATCAGCAAGTGATTAAAGATTATCTGCTCAGCCTGGTCAAAGCAACGCAGCATCCGAATCCAGAAATAATCACACAACAGCTGGTGATTTTGATCAATGGAGCAACCATTGTCGCGATGATGGAGCAATCTTCAGACGCTGCCCAACAGGCAAAACAAGCCGCAACTCTTCTAATAGAGACTGGGTATCCCTAAAGAGTCAGGATATTCGTGATGTCAAAAAAGATCGACCGCTGCTACCACATTGATGAGTGGAGTGATCATCAGCAACCCCTAGTTAAAAACGTCTACAGGATTTGCTTCTTTCAATTTATTTGTTGCAATAATTCCAGAAACTGTACAAATAAAGAAAATTACGAACAGGACAAAAGCTGCTATGTTGAAGCTCATTAGAAACTTCATCTTAGTAGCTGCAGATAACGCATCATAGACAAAACAAGAAGCAATAAAGCCAGGAATGTAACCCAAAATAGCGAAAACGAATACCTGCTCCAACACAATTTCCACCAAAAATCGTTGACTATAGCCAATCGCTTTTAATGTTGCATACTCCTTAGCGAACCTTGATATGTTTTGATAAAGAACTTGGTATAGTACTACAATTCCAATTAAAATCGAAAAAAGCATTGCGAAGAGAATAACTATGCCCATGGGCGAGCTAGTTTCTATAAACGCCTTGTCTTCCCTGATGAGTTCTTTTCGAGACATAATCTTCACATCGTCAGGCAGATAACTTTTTATTCGAGATATTAATTGAGGAACATCAACTCCGGGTTTGACATGAACTAAACCAGCAATAATTTCTCCTTGACCTAGGCCAAAGACTTTCAAGAAATTAGCTTCACTGGTGATTAAGTTACCATTGTAGAAGGTGCTTGCACCCATCTCAAATAAACCTACAAGATCAACTTTTTTTCTTTCAAAGCCAATACTTGTTATTTCAGTGCTGACTCTACCATTATTTTTTATTTCAGCAATTAATGAAGATAGTTCTGGACGCGACCTTCCATCCAGTAAGAAAAAATTATCATCTTTTATCTTGTCTAAATTTTCTGCCAACCCTGGCACATCCATCACATTGGGTTTGAGGGGAAAGGCAATGACTTGCATAGAAGACATGAACTTAGGTTGTTCTTCCAGCCTTTTTACGAAAATCATTGTGATATAGATAGGCGTTACCGATTCCACCTCTTCAAAGGCCAGAACTTGATTTAAGCGACGTTCCGAAAACGGTACGGCAACAGAAAAAGCTATAGAAGAGCTACTGATTAGAACAATATCACTTTGGAAACTAGCAGGAAGTTGAGTACTACTCTCTAAGAGACCTACACGGAATCCAACCTGCATGAACAGTAGAATTGCAGTAACAGCAACGCCCAGAATCGTAACAATTGTTTGGACCTTTTGGTGCAATAGTTGAGCCCAAGCGACCGAGAATGTCCGAAACATATTGAAACCTCAGAAATATGAGGGACAGGATGAAAATCTAACCTGCACAGTATGCCCTCATCAAACAGTAGCCTCTACTTACTCCTGCCCCAATATATTAGGAAAGAATTGTCTTATCCAGGGGTTTTAATTACCGTTTCAACTCTCAAATTGGTCATACCTGAAACTTTTTGACTATCTTCTGGATTAAGACGGATTTTGACTTCTACCACCCTAGCATCTACATCAAAAGCGGGGTTAGTACTAAATACTTCTTGCTTACCAATTTGTAAGCCAATTTCATCGACAGTCCCCTGCAATGTGTAGGGGATAGCATCGCTCGTAATAGCTGCTTTCTGTCCTATATGGACTCGACTAATATCTGTTTCATAGACCTCAGCGATCGCATACATTTGCTGAGTTTGACCTAGCTCTAAAATGCCTTGATTGGAAATAATTTCACCTGGCCGGGTGCTAATTTTCAAGACCTGACCTGCTCTGGGTGCCCTGACATAGGCAAGCTCAAGCTCTGCCTGAGCTTGCTCAACACCAACCATTGCATCTGCTAATTCAGCCTGGGCAAGGGCGATATCCACGTCACGAACTTCAGAACTCTGGTCGAGGGTAGCTTGAGTTTCCGCTTTCTGGTATCGCATGGTGTTAATTATTCTCTCAAGTTGTGCTTCTGCCTCTACTATTTGTTCTTGACCACTATTGATAATGCGGGTTAGTGTAGCTTCAGACTCAACTTCTTGCTTGTAAGCAATCTCTTTTTCTAAACACTTCAAGGCATGCTCAGACTCTGAAACTGCTCCTTGAGCATGTAAATGCTCAAACCGCGTACATTCGGCTTCAGCATTTATAAACTCTGCTGAAATCCGATCGTTAACTGCTTTTTGAGCTGCCATTTTTCCGGCTAAGTCTGCCTCTAATCGTTTAATGGTCGCTTGTTGGACAATAATTTGACCTTGCAGTTCAGCGTCTAAATTTTCCAGTTTAGCTGCCAATGCATTAATCTCTCCTTCTTTGGCTCCTGCTTCCACTTGCAAAAGCCTGGAGCGGGCTATGTTGACTCGGGCTTTAGCCTTCTTCAAAGCGGCTTTCAAGCGAGGTTCATTATCAAGAACTGCAACTATTTGACCCGCTTTAACGTGTTCTCCTTGAGACACTAGTAACTGATCAATCCGCGCTCCCTGAGGTGAAACAGCTCCTGATATATTGGTCACCTCATCTTCAGGTTTCAAAAAACCTAAGGCAGAGACTGACGCTGGTTCAGCATAGTCATTTAAAGCCCCCAAGGCAATCTGACTAGCCACCTTGTCCTCCCGGCCAATGCCACTAATCAAAAAAGCACCAAGGGCCGATGCCATCGTCATACTTAACAACGCAATCATCCAAAGCTTAGGGTGTTGAGTGAGTTGCTTTCGGTAAGGTTTTGTAAAATTATTGTTGAAAATATGTTCGATGAAAGTCCGCATAGTGAAAACTCCGCTTGAGCAGATTGATGCAACTAAAGTTGCTTACACGTTGAAGCCGAGGTCCGAACGCTGCTGATCACGCACTTATGGGGCGAGTTGTCATGTCCATTGGCTTGAGAATGAGTTATTTTGTCAGCCTTAATAGAGTTCCCTAAGGCTGGCAGGTAAACCATTAGAGCCCAAAATAAAAGCGCCCCATTGACTCTTTCAGTAATCTCCACTACCTTCGGCAAGTTGTATGAGTAGATTTAATTTTGCGTAGGCATTTACCACAATTCTGAAGTACTAAAAGCAATGGCATTAGAATCCACCATTGTCGCCAATCAGCTAAGCCATTATTACGGTGCAGGACGTCTTCGCCGACAAATATTATTTGATATATACCTTGAGATTCAGGCGGGGGAGATTGTCATTATGACAGGACCTTCTGGGTCTGGTAAAACGACATTACTCACCTTAATGGGCGGATTACGAACTGTTCAGGAAGGCAGTTTGCAAGTCTTAGGGCAGGAAATGAGAGGGGTCAGTCATGGTCGTTTAGAGAAAATTCGTCGCCAAATTGGCTTCATTTTTCAGGACCATAATCTATTAAGCTCTCTAAACGCCATCAAAAATGTCGAAATGGCGGCAGCACTATATCCAATTTCAGCCAAGAGATCCAAAGCCCAAGCAAAAGCTGCGCTAGAGGCAGTGGGTTTAGGAAAACACCTATACTCACGCCCCGAGCAACTATCAGGAGGACAAAAGCAACGGGTTGCCATTGCTCGTGCATTGGTTAATAAACCTCAAGTCATTTTAGCCGATGAACCCACAGCCTCTCTCGATGGACACACAGGGCGTGAAGTTGTAGAACTGATGCAACAATTGGCAAAGCAGCAAGGTTGCACAATTATTTTAGTGACGCATGATAACCGTATTTTAGATATTGCTGATCGTATTATTAGTTTGGAAGATGGACGTTTGTCTATTTCTAAAGGTGAGTTTTTGCTTGGTTTAAGCAACCTGACGTCATTTATTTTAGAAACAGATGTTAATGCGATTAATAACCTAATCTCTCCTCTATCTGCATCTCAATTCTCTGATTTTCTAAATAAACTCAATCACGAATTAGAACAAGTCGTGAGTTCAATGAATCTGCTTAGAGATCAATCCTTTAACTCTAAGCTTCAAATTACTTTCCAGGCGATTTCATTAAAAATTGCTCAATTGCTTCAAGCTGAACAAGTCACCTTTTTTGTAGTTGATCATAGTCGCAAAATTTTGTGGTCAAAAAATGCGCGCGGCAAAGATGATCAGTTAATCAGTATTGAAATCCCTATAGATTCTGGCATTGCAGGATATGTGGCCACAACGGGGGAAATTTTGAATATTGAGGATCCCTACAATGATGCAAGATTTAATCCTCAAGTTGATCGTGATACGGGTTGTCTCACCCGAAATATCCTCTGTTTACCTATAGTAAATGACAAAAATGAGGTTTTTGCAGTAGTTCAAGCCTTAAATAAGATAGGCGATTCATCGTTTGATCATAACGATGAAGAACATTTCTTTGAGTTAACTCAGTCCCTCGGGTTTACGGTGAAATCTAGTATTTTATATACTCAAAAAATGTATCATTCAATGACTTCATCTAACCATACATCCAGATGAAACGAGGGAAAAAATATTATTTCACGCAGAGGTGGGACTCAAGGGAAAAAATATTCTTACCATCAGGCAAACTCTATCGTGCTCGATATTTTTATCCTGTGCTGAGGTGCGTGAGTTGTGATGGTCCCCTAAGCTGGAGCAGCTCCACATTTTACTCTTTTAGGGAAGCCCCATTTTTGTGATATGCCTTTGAAATGAGCGATGAACCTCAAAAAATGTTGTTGAAATGTATGGAATATCATATTTGTCGCATACACCTTTAACGATTGGGCTTATCTTTTTCAGTAAGCTTGGCTTAAAACTCGGAAATAAATGATGTTCTATGTGGTAATTAAAGTAGCCATAATGAAATTCGATAAAGGATAGTATCCAGTTAGTTGGATGCCAATTACCAGATGTTCTGACTTGAGTTTCAGCCCATGAAAACTTCTTATGATAAAGATTTATATTTTCATTTACTGCTAAAACATTATGGGTTTCTTCGTGATCATTGTAGAGCAAGATAAAAGCAAAAAATGAGTAAGATATCGAATATATGGTTAATAGAATCAGCGCATTCCAAATACTACTGATGTATCCACAATAAGCAATAAGTGAAAGAAAGACTAATTTGGCAAAAATATGGGCGATCACCTCATATTTATAACGCACAAACTCTCTATTTTTAATGAGCCAAATAGTGCCCATGGGAAAAACACGAAAATGATAAAATAAAATCCCTATCCAAAAATAAATATATTGATATTTGTGGTACTTACCATGCTTTACATACTTATGAATACGTATGGGGGCGTATTGATTAGTTTGATAATCTATGGATGAATGGGGTTGATTATGGTGGGTTTGATGAGAAATTTGCCATTCTAAACATGAGTATCCGCCCAAATCCATCAGATACAAAGCGACGAAATTTAGTAACTTATTTCTCGTGAAGCCAAAATGCGCAACCATATGGGACATACCAGCTGACACACAAACCATATGGAATCCCAGTAATGTCGCTGACAAGATTGAGGAATTTATCCAGGTGAAATATGATAAAAGTACAAATATACTGGAATAGTATAGAAGATAGAAAATTCCCTCATGTGCAGAGTAATGAGTCGATTCATCATTCTCTATCAAGTATTCATGGACCTTGGCTTTTAGCTCCAACCAAAATTCATCATTGCATAGTTTCTGATAAACGATTCTATCTAAATATTTGTTGTCATTATCTTTGTATAAGTAATCTTGGGTGACGTCAAGTTTGCCTACTAGTTTTATGTCATTTTTCTGTAAAAAATGCTCATTCTCCATGAGGTTTTCTACATTCGTGCGAACATGTGCAGACGAAAAAAAACCGCTACAATCTGTCCCTAAATTCCCTCTAAAGGTGTCACCAAAAGGGTGTTTGGGGATGAAATCCGTAATGTCGTAAACAAGCCCATTAATAGCAATCCACGCATCTGAATAAGTGGAATGTTTTTTTAATTCCTCATAACTAATGCAAGTTTCTTTCGGCAGAAACTTGCATTCATGTTTATGATTAATCATCTTGGCAATAGTTCTTTCAGTAAAAGGAGTATGCCCTAGATGGAGTATGCCCTAAACAACACAAATTGATTGATCAGTCCAAAATTCATGTAAGCATATCTTAATGATTAATCAGATTATGGTGTCAAAGGGCATCCACAAGGGAGTGCCCCTACAGGATTGTTCACTTTTAATGACGTTTACTCTTCAACCTTGGGGGCAACGAGTTCTTGCCCTGATTGATAAAGCGTCAGACCGCTAACGGTTTCTGCTGTTGAAACATCGAACTGAATAAAAATATCGGCGATGCGGGCAAAGAACTGGGTCTCGGACGCAGGGTAAAGGGGAAAAGATTCTTGGCCTGTGGCCTGAGCGATCAGCTGTTCTTCTTCTACGCGAATGTCGAGCTGCATATTAGGTAACAGTTGGTAGGTACCGACATAGCGCTCATACACAGCGGGATCAACGGCAACCTCCTCAGGCTCTGTGGAAGCATCTGCCGTAACAGTGGCCACATCAACGGTTAAAGCTGTCAGCTGAGCCTCTACTTCTGTAGACATCTCCGGCTGATAGCGCCCACTCAGGTGCTCGGCGAAAAATCGTTCTAGGGCTGCCGTCATGGCTAGATTGTTAATCTCTTTCCGAAAACCATGGCCTTCATCGGGAGCTACCAGGTATTCGACAGGTCGGTCTAGATCTCGCAGGGCTACCACAATTTGATCGGACTCAGCCTGTTTAACGCGGGGATCGTTCGCGCCTTGAATCACCATCAGCGGTGACTGGATCTGATCAGCGGAAAATAAGGGTGACTGTGCTTCTAGCCGGTTGCGATCGCTCGGGTTATTGGGGTCACCCAAACGCAACGCAAAAGTAGCTTTTAGGGACGCCCAATAGGGGGGAATTGAGTTTAACAGGGTGATCAGGTTAGACGGCCCCACAATAGATGCACCGGCGGCATAAATATCAGGGGTAAAGGCTAATCCAGCCAGGGTGGCATACCCACCGTAGGAGCCCCCCACAATCCCCACCCGTTCTGGATCGGCAATCCCGGCCTCAATCAGGTACTGCACACCATCGGTGATATCGTGCTGCATCGCCCCTGTTCCCCACTCGTTATTCCCCGCATTGAGAAACTCTTTGCCATACCCCGTGGAACCGCGAAAATTAGGCTGTAGCACCCCATAGCCACGATTAGCCAGAAACTGAACAAAGGTGTTATATCCCCATGTGTCCCTGTCCCAAGGCCCTCCGTGGGGCAGCACCACCACCGGCAAGTTTATAGGTTCTACCCCCTGGGGCAGGGTTAAATAGGCGGGAATCTCCAGGCCATCGCGGGCGGTGTAGCGGATCGACTGCATGGTGGCCATGTGCTCCCTTGGTAGCTCTGGCCGAACATCGTATAGTTTTTCCAATGATTGAGCATTGCGATCAAACAGGTAGGTTGACCCTGGATTGACATCGCTGTGGGCTGTGATCAGAACCAACCGATCATCCTCGGTCGCAGACTGCAACGAAACATCCACATCGGGCAGCTGTTGCTGCAGAAATGCCAAATCAGTGGCCACCTGCTCGGTTTGCGGGTAGAGACGGGTGCGATCGCCAATGTAGTAAGTGGCAATCAGCTCATCCGTGGCCTCTGAAAACAGGGCCCCCCCCAGGTCTACCTGGTTTTCAGGATCGATTTCTATAACTTGGGTTTGTTGGTTTTCAAGATTCAGCAGTTCCAACTGGATCAAGTTTTGATCGCGGTTGCTCATCAGATACACCTGTTGTCCATCTGGGTGAAATCGCAACGGAATACAGGTTTCTTCAATACGACAGGTATAGACAGGGGTTAATCCATTGTCGTCCACCGCTAAAATCTCAGTTCCTCGATCCAGGGTCTGACGGTACCCCAAACGCACATTACCAGCTAAATCCGTTGTCCAAGAGCCAATATTGTCGTCGTTCTGGAGCAGTAACGTGCGCTCGCCTGTGGTTAAGTCCAAGCGATAGATATCATGGAACTGCGGATTGCGATCGTTAAGACCCACAATAATTTGATTAGGCGTTTGCTTAGGGACCGCATAAATTTGAGCCGCAATACCCTCAATGGGGGTTAAATTACGGGCTGTCGGAACAGTCTCATGCAACGAACCGGGTTCAACCGCATAAATGTGGAAATTCTCATTGCCCTCTTTATCTTGACCATAGAGAATGTAGCGGCCATCGGCACTCCAAAAGTAAACAATGATTGGGCTATCCGTATCCGCTGTCACCGGGCGAGCGGCCTCCATTGGCTCATCGATGCCCTTTACCCAAACATTGATCACCCCGTTTAAGGGCTTTTGAAACGCCAGAAACTGACCATCAGGAGATAGCTGTGCCCCTGTAATCTCTGGATTAGCAAAGAATAACTCTCGCTGAACTAACGGAGGTAAACCAGCTTGAGCTTCAGTGGCTGGTTGGGCAGTGGCTGACAACTGTAGGCTAGCCCCCCCCATAAAACCAACGGATATCACCATTAAACCTGCACCAAGCCAACGTTTTTGCATAACTGATAAATTCCTCTGGAGCTTCCTATGGTTCAAGCGTATCCAGGGTTTAATGTCACGACTATGGCGTCAGGTCATGGGGATAAATGACAATTGTCATGTTTTAGTACAGGTGTGCAAAGCAACAGAATCGGCTTTGCACTGAGGTCTGTCGGTATTGCCTATCCATTCATAAAGCTTGAGGCTATCTTGGGAACAGGCTGTGCAACCACAACATTTTATCGGCATCGGCAGTTCTTGAATACGTCCCTTGCGTCTCAGTTTTTGGAGCATTGGCTGGAGCGCATAACTATCCGTATGAAAGTGCAGCGCTAGATCCGCCATGGAGACTGTGTGTTTTTGAGCAATGTAAGTCTGGATATCCTTGAGCATTGTGAGGTTCGATTCATATGAGACGTAGCTTGTTTAAGACCACTAGAGGGAGCGATAGATGACTCCATCGCTCCCTCTTCTGTAGTTTACTGACCCTCAAGGGTAAGTCGTCGTCGCCGTTTGGTTCGTGAAGAGAGTCTCATGATGACTATGGTTGCGATCGCAACAACTCCCAATCCCACAATCCAGGCCAACGCACTACGGGGATGCTGGCTAAAGGTCATGACCTGGTAATAGGCTACGGCGGACCAATAGGCTAACCCCGTGGTCCAGAGACCCACAAACGCGGTCCATCCAGCATTGGTTTCCCGATACACAGCTCCCATGGCTGCAACACAAGGGAAGTACATCAACACAAACAACAGGTAAGCAAAAGCGGCCACCCGACCGTCAAACCGCAGCACCATTTGACCAAAGGTGGTGTAGGTCACCTCTTGTTCGTCGGCTGCTGCCTCAAGGCTACTAACATCACCGACCGCCAGACCTAGAGGGTCTAAAAAGGTACCGGAAAGATCAGCCAGGTTGGCGGGAATAGTGGCAAAAGCCTCTCCGATATTCCCCCAGAAATCAAACGATTCAGTTTCAACCTCTATCCCGGAGGCCATGGCCGCATCATTGCCTAGCTGGCCATAGAGAGAATCCAGGGTGCCAACAACCGCCTCTTTGGCAAATACTCCGGTAAAAATACCAACGGTGGCAGGCCAGTTATCCTGGCTAATGCCCATGGGGGCAAAGACTGGTGTGATGCCCTGACTCAGGGAACTGAGCACCGAGTTTTCGCTGTCTTCATTGCCAAAGGAACCATCAACACCAACGGTGTTTAACAGACTCAGCACCATCACCATAATCACGATTACTTTTCCTGCCCGCAGGATAAAGCTTTTGAGTCGTTCCCAGGCTCGCAGTAGCACCCCTTTGAATGTGGGCACATGATAGGTGGGCAGCTCCATCACAAATGGATTGGCCTCTCCCTTCAGCAGGGTGTATTTCATGATCAGCCCAGTGATGATCGCCATGGCCATCCCCACCAGGTACAGCAAAAACACAATATTCTGCCCAGCCCTGGGGAAAAAGGCAGCGGCAAATAGGGCATACACCGGCAGTCGTGCACCGCAGGACATAAACGGATTCATTAAAATAGTGAGGATGCGATCGCGGCGACTCTCCAAGGTGCGCGTGGCCATAATCGCAGGCACATTACAGCCAAATCCCACTAACATGGGCACAAACGATTTACCCGGTAGCCCAACAAATCGCATAAAGCGATCCATCACAAATGCAGCCCGTGCCATGTAGCCGCTGTCTTCTAGAAATGCTAAGCATAAAAACAAACAGCCAATCACTGGGATAAAGGTGGCCACCGTTTGAATGCCCCCTCCCATGCCGTCTGCCAATACAACCTGGACCACTTCCGGCATACCAATAGCGGCTAATAAATGGCCCAGACCGTCAACAAACACGGTGCCAAAGAGAATGTCAAAAAAGTCGATAAAGGCGCTACCAACATTGATAGCCACCATAAACAACAGATACATCACCCCCAGGAAAATAGGGATGCCTAGCCAGCGGTTTAACACCACTTGGTCAATCTTATCGGATGTGGTAACACCAAGATTTTGCGGCTGGCTAACCACATCACCCACTAACCGATGGACATAGCTATAGCGCCCATCGGCCACCACAATATCAATATCTTCGCCTAACACCTGATGGATACGGTGACGATGCTCTGACACCCGCTGTAGAACAGCTGAAGAGATATTCGGCACAGCCGCGTCATCATATTCCAAAAGTTTTAGGACCGACCAACGCCCATGGGACTCTACCATTGGCAGCAGCTCCGTCACCGCCGATTCGATCAAGGACGGGTAAACCACCTGGGACTCAGGCAAGTATGGGGAGGTGAGAAAGGTATCTAAACAACGGCGCAGGTCATCTATGCCCTGTTCTTTAGAGGCCACCATGGGGATTACTGGACAGCCCAACCGCTGTGACAGCAGGGTAGCATTTACCTGGGCACCCTGGTCTGACGCCACATCCGTCATATTTAATGCGACTATCAACGGTAGCCCCATTTCCAAAATTTGTGTTGTCAGATAAAGGTTACGCTCCAGGTTTGAGCTATCTAAAATATTGACGACAACCTGGGCTTGCTCCGAGAGCAAATAGTTACAGGCAATTGTTTCATCGATAGAGTTACCATCATCACTGGTGTCGATGGCGTAAATACCTGGCAGGTCAACCACATTGATGGTCTTCCCACCATATTGATAGCACCCTTCTTTGCGATCTACAGTCACCCCTGGCCAATTACCCACATGCTGGTTGGCTCCAGTTAGGGCGTTAAACAAAGTTGTTTTGCCACAGTTTGGGTTTCCCAATAGGGCAATGGTCAAGTTATCCATGGCATTCCTCCTCCACCTCAATGACTTCGACTTGTAGAACAGCTGCTTCTCCTTTACGCAGGCTCAGATGCATCCCTCGCACATTAATTTCCATGGGGTCTCCCATCGGAGCCTGGCGAACAACCACAAACTGGGCACCCGGTGTTAATCCCATAGACAGGAGCTTGCCGCGATAGGTTTGGCTGCCAGGCTGATAGCCTAGAACACGCCCTGACTGCCCCACCTTTAAATCACTTAACGTTAAACTAGCGATCTCTGACGTCATGTCATTCTCTCCATTAATTGACTGTGTGGGCTGCCGAGATACAGCCCCGTTAGTTGTGTTTGCCGTTGTCACCATGACCCGGTGGGCCATACCAGCCCCCAACCCAATCCGACATCCTTGCAGGGCAACAACTACTGATCCACTGCCTGTTCGACTTGCGACGGTAATTTCCTTTCCTGGCACAATCCCCACCTCTGTTAGGCGACGAACCATCGATTGCCCTCCGTTAAGTTGGGCAATCCACACCCGATCCCCCACCGTAGCCATGGCAAGTGGCAAACGGGAGCCATGACCAGGCTCAGACATCTCGGTGTCTGAAGGAGGCTCTTGCAAATCAGCTGTGCCACCGATATAGGTAACATTCCAGCCGTTATTAGTGTTATGGATACTGTCAGACATCACTCTGCTGGCTGAGGGTAACAATTAAACTGTTTTAACTAACACGAGATTGTCTTATTAGGTCCTAAAGGTCCGTGCCCTTGAAATCTAGTAATGACCACCTTGTTTTGGGGATGATCATTAGCGTTAACAGGCAGGTGCAGCGAACAAAAACGAGAAGCATTCTTAATAAGTAGCAGAGATTTCCTAGGTACTTTTACTACTATGGCATACTTTAACAAACCCTTGCAAAACACTATACTTATGTGACTAGATGTTACTCAGGATGTTGTTTTCCTTAAGATACCAGTGTTTTATAGGGAGCATTGACATGTGCCCTTGTGGTGTATCCTCAATACTTCTCAGGTGATCTGACGGCCAGTCATCTCTTTTGTAAATGTGAATTAATGTCAGCAAATTTGGAATAGTATCTAAAATTAACGGGTCATTTTGGTCAGGGGTTTTACAAAAAAAAGCCCGCATCATGCGGGCCAATGGTTAGCTAAAGCAATAAATGTCTTTAGTGACTGAGCTTAATCAAGAGCTTGTCAACAGCTTAAATAGCGATGGGCACAAACTGATCACACGCCATGACAGGAGAATCTAGCGAACCATTTAGGGCACAATCTGACTTGTCACAGAAATAACAGTTGGCCTGCCGGTAGCTATTGCAAAACTGTACTGGATACTCTGCAGCACCAGCCATAGGACAATTGCGACTTAAACAGGCAGTGCAGTTGGCTTGCCGGGGTGCAGTTTGTGTGGGGGAAACTCTCTCAACAGTTGCATGAGTCATTATTCAATCTCCTTAGCGAAGCTAACGTTAGATAGCTGTTTTGTTGCGTTTGAGCTATCTCCTATACAGTAGCGCCTGCTGCACCATGGCGCAGCAGGCACCGTTAAACAATAGCTAGTAACTAATGGCAACTAGAATTCATCTCTAACCCATTAAAAGGTGACAAAACACTAGTCAACCTCTTTTCGTTCTTACTTTAGGAAAAAAGTAAAAAATATCTTGTTCAACGTTCTTGCAACTAGCATCTGATAACTTGTTACAATTCTTTATGCATGGTCTGTCTCCGCATTGTATTTATGGGGAACAACAGATAATCCTTCACACAAGAAAAGCCCGCATAGTGCGGGCTAATGGTTAGCTAAAGCAATAAATGTCTTTAGTGACTGAGCTTAATCAAGAGCTTGCCAACAGCTTAAATAGCGATGGGCACAAACTGATCACACGCCATGACAGGAGAATCTAGCGAGCCATTTAGGGCACAATCCGACTTGTCACAGAAATAACAGTTGGCCTGCCGATAGCTATTGCAAAACTGTACTGGATACTCTGCAGCACCAGCCATAGGACAATTGCGACTTAAACAGGCAGTGCAGTTGGCTTGCCGGGGTGCAGTTTGTGTGGGTGAAACTCTCTTAACAGTTGCATGAGCCATTATTCAATCTCCTTAGCGAAGCTAACGTTAGATAGCTGTTTTGTTGCGTTTGAGCTATCTCCTACACAGTAGCGCCTGCTGCACCATGGCGCAGCAGGCACCGTTAAACAATAGCTAGTAATTAATGGCAACTAGCCTGAACACCTGAGATGTCCCACTGCGTAGTCTGCTCTTGTTGTTCTAAATTTAGGCAACAAAGAAAACCAATAGGGTTCAACGTTCTTGCAACTAGTAACTGATAACTTTTTGCACTTCTTTACATATAGCCTGTCTCCGCATTCTGTTTCCGCACTGTATTTAGAGGGAACAACCTGTAGCCCATGGAGAGTTGGGCAGCCCTGGCCAGGGTTGACAAGAAAAAGCTGTCTAGTGAGAGGAGAACAAAGACAGCTTAAAGGCATTATTTCTGGCTTACGTTGAGCAGACTTGACATTCCCCCTGAGACGTTCGCATCTAAAAAAAGTGGAGACCACAAGATGACGCAGATGTAGTCTCCCGGACGAATCCCTACTTAATTGACTTTCATTTGCAATTAAGCTCCTGTTTTATCGAGTATATATCAAAATCAAGTTATTGAGAAAGATTCTTTTTAATTTAAAGAAGATAGTAAACGGCCACCTGATAAAGCGTTACTAGTATGGGCTCTGAATGGATATTTTTCTTTATGTAATTAAATATACTTGACATCTATTGTCATTAATAGAATGATTCTTCTAAGTAATTACCCGTATTTATTGCTCATTTTTAATGGGCTTAATTGCAAGTAGTATGGCGGACATGGGTTCAGTTCGTTCGAAAACACATCTAACCAAGGCATGGCCAGTGCCTCATCGGCGACGCTACAAGGTAGTGCTGGTGAGTTTAATGCTGGTCTTAGGGCTGTTGTTAGCGATCGCAATATCCTTATCCTTCGGCTCGGTTGCTCTGACGCAACCAGAGGTGTGGGCCGCCCTCAGCAGAGAAGGTAGCAGCATTAACCAAACCATCGTCTGGGACCTGCGACTGCCCAGGGTGTTGATGGCCATTGTGGTCGGTTCAGCCCTGGGCATGGCTGGCGCATTACTCCAGGGCATGTTGCGCAATGGACTGGCTAGCCCCTTTTTGCTGGGGATCTCCTCTGGTGCTGGGTTAGCCGCTGTGCTGATCGTGGGCCTTAATATCTGGGATATTTGGTTGCCGCTGGGGGCCTGGCTGGGATCGGTGATCGCCATGGCCATTGTGTTTGGTCTGGCTAAAACCAAGGGGGAAATCTCAGTGGAGCGGCTGATTCTGGGGGGTGTTGCCACCAGTACATTATTTGCCGCGTTACAAACCATGCTGCTATTGCTATCTGCGGACGGTCGGGTACAGGCGGCACTGACCTGGTTGACCGGCAGCCTCAATGGTCGTGGCTGGCAGGAGTTAACCATTGTCAGCCCTAGTTTAGTGGTGGGTTTACTGGCGGGGTGCTTGTTGGCACGCCAGGTGAACCTGTTAAGCCTGGGGGATGATTTAGCTGTTGGACTGGGGTCGTCATTGGTGCGATCGCGACTGCTCATTGGCGCAGTTGCCACCCTACTCACCGCAGGAGCCGTCAGCATTGCCGGGTTAGTGGGCTTTGTTGGTTTGCTCGTGCCCCACGGTGTCCGACTGTTGGTGGGTAACGATTACCGACTGGTGTTGCCCTTTTCCGCCATTGGGGGTGCCCTGGTGCTTTGCAGCGCCGATTTGCTAGCCCGCCTAGGCCCCATTGAACTGCCGGTGGGTATTGTCACCTCCATTATGGGAGCCCCTGTATTTATGTGGCTGCTGTATCGTCGTAGTGGATCGATTACGAGGGGTTAGCCATGGTTTTAGAGGCACAGGGTCTACAGGGCGGCTATGGCAACAAAGCAATTGTTGAACAGGTAAATTTAACCCTGCATCAGGGCGAATGGCTTAGTATCCTGGGGGCCAACGGTTCTGGTAAATCCACCCTGCTGCGATTGTTTGGTCGCATTCTCTCCCCTCAACAGGGCTCTATTTTGCTCAGCGGTCACGATATTCAAAATCTGTCGCCCACGGCAGTGGCTCGCAAGCTGGCCTTATTGCCCCAACAGCAGATTTTGCCAGCGGGTCTCAGCGTCTATCAGCTGGTGAGTCTGGGCCGCTCTCCCCATCAACCCTGGTGGCAGTGGGATCTCACCAGCCGTGACCATCAACACATCGACCAGGCCCTGATTTGGACTGACATGGACCAGTATCGCCACGAGCCCGTTGCCAATTTGTCTGGCGGTCAACGACAGCGAGCCTTTTTAGCCCTGGCCCTGGCCCAGCAACCCAGGGTATTGCTGCTGGATGAACCCACCACCTATTTAGATATCCACTATCAGCTACAGCTTTTAGAGTTACTCAAGCAGCTCAATCAACAAGAACAGCTAGCCATCATCACCGTATTACACGACATTAATCTGGCGGCTCGCTACAGCGATCGGCTGGCCTTTATGCGCCAGGGCAAGCTATGGGCCATTGGCTCAGTCCATGACACCCTCACCCCCGACATTGTGACCCAGGCATTTGATGTGGATGTGGCCATTTTAGACACCCCCGTCGGCCCACAGATTTGTCCCCTGGCAGCAACCTCTCACACCCCACCCAGCAAAACCACCGAACTAGCCTCAAACGCCATTAATTAAGGTCAACCAGGCTCACGGTCTTTGCTTCTCGGTTTATTGCTTAGCTTTTCAATCAATTCCTTCTTCTGAAATGAACCCTATGCGCTTATTGAGATTTTTTCTTTTTAATATCCCTTTTTTTGTCATTCTAATAGCTCTCAATAGCACTGCTCAAGCTAGTAATAGATGTGACTATTTAGCCACCTCAGAAAACGCTGAATCTTTTTGTAGACAAGCAGTTAAGTCCTCATTTGCAATCACATCAGAGGCGATATTTATGGCTCAGGGAGAATCGTCTGAGGAATCAGAAGAATCGGAAGAACTTATCGATAATGATGATGATGGTCTGCTGCGCATTACCGTCACAGGCACCCGTACCCCCCGCACGATTCAGGCAGCGCCTGCCACGGTCACAGTGATTGACGCCGATGATGTCAATCGTCGCCTGATTCGCGATATTTCTGACCTGATTCGTTATGAGCCTGGGGTATCAGTTGGCAACAATCTCCAGTTTGGCCTCCAGGACTTTAATATTCGCGGTATCGATGGCAATCGCATTCTCATTCAGGTGGATGATATTCGACTGCCATCGGCCTTCCAATTTGGGGATGCCGTCACCGTTGGCCAGGGATTTAATTTAGGCCGAGATTATTTTGATACAGAAATTCTCCGCACGGCTGAAATTCTGCGGGGGCCAGCCTCCACCCTATATGGCAGTGATGCGTTAGGTGGAACAGTCAGCTATTTTACCCTGGATCCCACCGAGCTGATTGAAGCCGTCGGTCGTGACTCAGCTGCCACGGCTTCAACCAATTTTGATAGCCGTAACACTGGATTTACCAGCACGTTTGTGCAGATCAATCGCTTTGACAATATTGACACGCTGTTAGCCTATTCTCGCCGTGATGGTTCTGAAGCTGAAAACCTGGGTGATGACCAAGATAGCCAACGCAACAGCCTACTGGGCAAACTGGTTTATAACCTGGATGAAAGCAGCGCCGTCGACTTTACGGTGGAGGTGTTTGATAACGACGTCGACACCACCACATCGGATGAAAATTTGCCTTTGATTACAGGTACAACCACACGATTTGAGGAAGAGGTCGATACGAATCGCACCCGGTTAAGTTTGGCCTATAACTATGACAATGCCGAAAGTGATGCGTTCTTAGATTTTGCGCGGGCGCGCCTTTACTTTCAAGACTCTCGCACCCAAGAAGAGAACGAGCGGGAGCTGTTGGGATTTGACTTTAGAACATTTCAGCGATTTCCAACATTGCGCGTGAGTGAAAACCGCTTTGTGGATCAGGTGTTTGGCGGTGATGTGCAACTGCGCAGTGATTTTGACTGGGGAAAGACCGACCACCGTCTAACCTACGGTGTGGATATTTCTAACACCTTTAATGCCCGTCCCCGGGAGCGCGTTCAAACCAACCTGATTACGGGGGATACCACCCAAAATGCTATTCCTGACGATTTTCCCACCCGGGACTATCCCAACTCAGATACCTTCAGGGTGGGAGTTTATCTCCAGGATGAAATTGAGTTTGGCGATGGCACCTTTAGCGTTATTCCCGGCCTACGTTATGACTATTACGACCTGAACATTTCCATTGATGAAGACTTTGAGCGCAATGGGGCAACGGCAACGGACTTTAGCGATAGTTCATTCTCTCCCACCCTGGCCCTGGTCTATCAGCCAACGGATACCCTTAGCTTTTACGGTCGCTATGCGCGCGGTTTTCGGGCACCGCAGTATGACGAGATCAACAGCGGTTTTACCAATCAAATATTTGGCTACCGTACGGAGCCCAACCCTGACCTGGAGGCAGAGACCAGCAACAGTTTTGAAGTGGGCATGCGGGGAAATTTTTCGAAATTTAACGTTAGCTTGGCCGGTTTCTATAATCGGTACAACGACTTTATTGACAACCAGTTGGTGGATACCGAATTTAGCGGCGGTCGCCCCCTATTGGTCTTTCAAAACGTCAACATTGATGATGTAGAGACCTATGGTGTAGAAGCAAAAGCAGAGTATCAATTTACCCCAGGTCAGGGAGGATTTAGTTTACTCGGAGCCCTATCCTGGACTGAGGGCAACAATCTTACCTCTGATGAACCGCTATCTACTGTAGACCCGATTGAGGCCGTCTTAGGATTGCGCTATAGCTCGCCCAATCAGCGCTGGGGTGCAGAATTGGTCAGTACCTTTGTGGGTGAAGCCAGGGGGGAAGGGTTTGAACCCGAGGCCGACCAGGATCCCTTCGTCCCCGATGCTTACTCAGTGTTTGATCTGATTGGCTATTATCAAATCAATCCTAATCTGACCTTTAATTTAGGATTGTTCAATTTATTTGACACGGACTACGAGCGCTATTCTGACGTGCGCTTTTTAGATAGCAATGACAGTTTATTTAATTTAAGGCGGGCTCGTTTTGAGCAGCCAGGGTTAAACCTTCAGGCTGGTGTGACCTGGCAGTTTTGAGCCAGGGTAGCAATGTACCAGGTATCTGGGCATGCTGCCTGAGGCAACAATCATTCATTGGTGTATTAGGAGAAGAGACATGAGCGAAAAAACTATGGGACAGCGGTGGAGACGATGGGGGGTGTTTGCGATCGCCCCCATCCCCATGGGTCTTGCCTCCTGCGGCCCCAGCGCTTCCCCCCCATCCAACACCCCAGCCCCCGAGACCACCGCCTCTCCTGAAACCACCGCCCCAACAATCCCAACAATTGTTGCCCTCACCTCCATCAGTGCCGACATTGTCCATAGCTTAGCCGCCGATAGCCTGGTGGGCATTCCCGGTAGTCCGTTGCTCAGTAACGATCCCCGTTTTGAAGGATTAACCACCGTGAGCAGCGGTCGCACCGAGCCCGACCTGGAAAAAATTGTGGCATTAAAACCCGACCTGGTGATTGGCGCTACCGGATTCCATGACCGAACCCTGGAGCGGCTTACGGATCTAGACATCAATGTGTTATCCGTCGACATTAAAGGGTGGGATAGCCTTAAAGCAATGACCCAGGGCTTAGCCACCCAGCTGAATGCAGATCCTACAGCGCTGCTGGAACGCTACGATGCTTGCCTGGCCAAGGCTGATGATAGCGGACCCACAGCCATTGTGCTCGCCAGTCGAGAACCGTTGTTATCCCCCAACAGTGAAAGCTGGGCTGGGGACTTTCTACAACAGTTTAATGTTCAGAATCTGACCGCTGACTTGCCTGGTCAAAGCGAATTTCAGGGCTACATTACCCTATCCCCAGAGAAGATCTTAGAACTGAACCCACAGCAGCTATTGTTTATTGATGCTGGCGGCGGACTTGACAAAGAGATTGCCCAACTGAAAACCGATCCATTCTGGAGTCAGCTAACAGCGGTGCAGTCAGATCAGGTATACCCCTTTAATTACCACGGCTTGATTAATCCAGGCAGCGTTCAAAGCATTGAACAGGTATGCGACAGCTTGGGTTAACGCTCTAGTTAAACGCTCTAGTTATAAGTATTAAGCTCTGACAGCTTGGGTTACCTAAATCTAACCACACCGATTGTTAACCTCACATTAAACTGGTTAACCTTGCGTTAAACTAATCTTTACCAAAGCAGACAAACGCAGCGGCTATGTGATCTTGCTTCACTGTTTGCTGCCGTTTGTCAGTGCTGACAGATGTAGGAGCGCAAGCTTAACGTGAAACTTTCTGTATCCTCGATCACGTCCGACTTGTCTAAGGACAAATCCCATACTGGGTGGCTGTTAAAAATTCTCTTAACAATCAACACCCTGGTGGTCGTGCTGGCGGTATGGACCGGTATCAATAAAGGCAATGTACGCGCTTATTTTAATGAGGAGAGTTTTATTACCTCCCTATCAACCGCGTATCTGATAGCCATTGCCCTCCTATCCATGGGGGTGTATATCAGACGCTCTAGAAAAAATTGGAGTTGGCGTTCCCCTGCCTTCGTGTGGTTGATCATCGCTATGGGGTTTGTCTTTTTGGCCGCCGATGAGCATATGGAGATTCACGAACGGTTCGATATCTGGCTCCACGGTATTTTAGGTATCGAGGAAAATGCGATTACCGACCGCATTGATGATGTCATTGTCGGTTTATACGGTATGGCTGCCGCTGGCTTAGTCTATCGCTATCGTGCTGAGATGAAACGCTACAGAAATGTGCTGCCGCTGTTGCTGACTGGTTTTGCCTTTCTTTTCGCGATGGTCTTTTTAGATCTGTTAACCAATCGACCCGATATTCTAGCTTTCCTACTGGGTATGGATATGGGCCTGATTATGCAAACTGCGCTTGGGGTCCTTGAAGAATTTTGTAAACTGACCGCATGCACCGTATTTGTAGGCAGCCTGTATCAGGCGTTTAGAACTGCAAAATCCATAGCCCTTGATCCAGCCTAGGTGTCAGTCATACATAAAGACCTGTCTAATAACAATTCCCGCAAATTCAGCCATGGACTCCCAGCGTCACATGCTTTGACACCAAAGACTGCCATCATTCAAAACTCAAAACTGGCACCAGTGCTTATAGCTGACGCTCAAGGTTTAACATCCGCCGATAGGCCAGCCAGCCAGCCACCACCATCGCCAGGGCAAAAATGCTAAGGAAGGCAATGTGTTCGTTTGCCGGTTCTGCAGCCATGACCAGCGTGAGGGCTTCCGTCATGTGAAAAATTGGATTAAACCGTGCTAGCTGTAAAAGGGAGTCGGGAAAAATCGAGGTGGGCATAAAGGCTCCACCCATAATCAGTAACGGTACACCAAATGCAGCCACTAGGGCGTTGACATCTTCAGTGCGGCGAGCAAACTGGGTGCCAAGGATAAAGCCCACCCCCACATAGGCCAGAATGCTCAGCAGGATAATCAGCATCGCCAGGGGCCAGGAACCGGGAAAGGTGGCCCCCAGGGTAAGTGCGATCGCAAACACCAACAACGCCTGGCCTACACCAATGGCACTGTGGGCCAAAACAATTCCCAAGAAATAAGACACTCCCCGCAATGGCGATAAAAACAGCCGTTTGAGGGTATTTTGCTCGCGCTCAGCAACAACGGTCGCAACACTTCCCCCCAGGCAACTAAAAAACAGAGCAGCCCCCACTAGGGTAGGTGGAGCAACGACCTCCAACGCATCAGCCAAATCCAACTGAGCCCGTTCTGTCGTAATGACCCCATTTAGCAATAACAACAATGTGGGGAAAATAGCCCAGAAAATCAGGCTGCGTCGCCGTCGCACCAGCTCTAACAAAATTCGCTGCGCGACCGCCAGAATTTCCTGCCAATATCGGGTAATTTGAGCCATCAGATAGGCCATAAATGGTTCACCGCTGTAGTGCTTTATGGTTTAAGATTTGTACCGAAAATGATTTATATCAGGTTTGGGTAGGGTTTCGCTAGATCTGTAAGCTTAGCCAACAGTCTGTAGTTGATATTCCGAAACGCAGCAATGCCAACAGTAGTTTTATAGGTATTTATTTAAAGGCTGATTACCATGCTCACCTGTCAATAGACTAAATGCACTCATCAGACTAAATGCACTCATCAGACTAAATGCACTCATCGGCAATCCATAGGAGCTGATGTATCCGTAGCTGTTTAGGGACTCTATCACCAAAAATCGGCTAATCCAGTTTGTGATTCAGCTCTTTTAACAAATTTTCCCTCTAATACTAGTCTTCCATAACCAATTACCGAGTATTTCCCTTTTTAATGAATCCATTCCCTGAGACCTGGCAAACCCCTGATATTTCACGACGGAGTGCACTTAAATTATTAGGCGTTGGAGCCGTTGGCGGCACCCTAGGCTACACCCGTTTTGCCAAACCTCAACCGACGCTACATCAAGTTGACCGCCTCGATTTACCTCAAACGGTGGGGCGCGCCACAAAAGCTATTATTGTCGGTGGCGGCTTAGCGGGTTTAGCCACTGCCTATGAGCTGAGTAAGCGCGGCATGGCCGTCACCCTGCTAGAGCGTTCTCCCCAACTCGGGGGTAAAATTGCCAGCTGGCCGATCCAAGTTGGCGATCATGAACTCCGTATGGAACACGGGTTTCATGGCTTCTTTCCCCAGTATTACAATCTGTTTAGCCTGGTGGATGAGCTCAAGGCCCAGGACAACTTTCAGTCGCTCAACTTTTACGCCGTCCTCTATAAAAATGGCTACAAGCCTGAGGCGTTTTACCCCAGTAATGCCGCTTTTCCCTGGAACATTGTGGACCTGGCGGTTTCCTCAGAAAACCGGCTGAAATGGGGTATCAACCTCACCAAGCTCAAACATTTGGAAGTCTTTCGGGAGATTACTAGCTTTCGGATGCCCCAAACCTATGAGCGCCTGGACCATCTGTCGGTGGAGGAGTGGGGCCAGGGACAGTTTCCTAAAGGTTTATACGACCTCTATTTCCTACCTTTTGCTAAGTCTAGCCTGAATTCACCGGATGTGCTCAGTGCCGGGGAGCTGATGCAGTTTTTCCACTTCTACTTTTTTGGCAACCCCGAGGGTTTGGCCTTTAATGGCACCTGTGAGGACATGGGTCGTTGCCTAGTGGATCCATTGAGTCATGCCATTGAAACCAATGGTGGTCAAATCCTCACCGGGATAACGGTTAGCCAGATTAATTGGGCCGATGGCAAAATCGCTAGCGTCGATTACCAAAAAGGAAACATCGCGGTGAATCCGGTACCCTTTTGGTGCGATCGCAACCCTCTCCTCAGCACCGATACCACCGAATATTTTGGCGCAGGCGACCGACTCTTTGTTGTCGACGCCAACAGCGATCAGGCCATATCGCTCACCTGTACCCACCAAGGCTGTAGTGTCCACAAAGAAGTTGCGGCCAACGGCGATGGCTTTGTGTGTCCCTGCCACGGTGCCACCTATGCTGGTGACGGTCAGGTAATGAGCGGTCCGGCCCAAGAGAATTTAGCCCAGTTTAAGGTACTCAAACGAGAGAACAATCGCATTCAACTGATGGCCGCTAACCCCGTCAAAAATGCGGAGGGTCTGGCCGACAGTTTGGAGGCCGACTACTTTATTTTTGCCGCCGATATTCCCGGCATCAAAAATCTCTTTGCCCTCTCCCAGGGAGAGCCCAATTCCACGGTGATGGCTCAGATTAGTCAGCTACAGGTGGCCGATCCGTTTGCGGTAGGGCGTTTCTGGCTAGATCGTGACTTTGAATGGGAGCACAGCTGGTTTACCTCTCTTTCTGGCTATGATCTGACCGATAGCATCACCCTTTACCATAAGGTACAAGGAGACTACATCCAATGGGCGGCAGAGACCGGCGGCAGCGTTGTAGAACTGCATGCCTATTGCTACAAAGAGAAAGAGTTTCCCACACAGCAAGCTTTATTAGACACCTTTAAGAGAGAACTTTGGGAGATTGTTCCAGACTTAGAAGGAGCCAATATTTTGCACCAGGAGCTGGTCAACCAAAAGAACTTTGCCGGGTTCCCACCGGGCAGCTATCCCAACCGTCCCAGCAGTGCCACGGCTGTTCCCAACCTCCTGTTTGCTGGCGACTGGGTTAAAATGCCATTTCCCTGCGGTTTAATGGAACGAGCCGTCAGCAGTGGCTTACTCGCCGCCAATGAAGTATTACATAGGGAAGGCAGTGCTCGCCGTCCGCTCATGTCGGTCAATCCCGAAGGTGTATTTAAGGTATAAATCAGGCTCCTATTACCCATGGACTCTCTCTCCTCCCCCGCTTCCTTGATCTCTCCGGCTGTCTCTACGCCATCTCCCCCGCCCATCGACTCTATTCGCCGCGCCCCCATTAACCTCAACCATTGGTATGTGGTGGCCCAAAGCAGTGAACTCACTGATCAGCCCTTGGGAGTGGTGCTATGGCATCAGCCCATAGTGCTGTATCGAGATCGCAACCAGGTGATCCACGCGTTAGAAGACCGCTGCCCCCATCGGCAGGTACGTCTGAGCCACGGTCAGGTCCAGGGCAATCAGCTGGAGTGCGTTTACCATGGCTGGCAGTTTAATGGCGCAGGGGCCTGTGTGGAGGTGCCCTACTTAAGCGCTAAACAAAAGCTGCCCAGCTGTCGTCTACGCACCTACCCAGTCAAAGAACAGGATGGCTTTATCTGGCTATTTCCAGGGGACGCAGATCAGGCAGACACCTTAGCCCCCATGGGATTACCTGAATGGGATCACATTAATTACATTGCCTCCTATACCACCATCGACACCCCGTCCCATTTCTCATTTCTCATCGAGAATCTGATGGATATGTACCATGGACGACTGCATGATAATTTACAGGCCTGGGCAAATCCAGTACTGCGTGACATTGAAACCAGCCCAACTCGGGTAGACGCCCATTACGACGCCGAGAGTTATTACAAGATCGACAAGATTTATTCTGTCGGCCAGCTGTTTATCCCAGCCATGCGCAAGCTACGCCCTACCCATCTGGATGTTAGCTATGTCTATCCCCACTGGCAATCGGTTCTAGGTAACGATTTTAAGATTTACTGTCTCTTTTGCCCGGTGAGTGAAACCCAAACCAAGGCGTATCTGGTGCATTTTGTTTCCCTAGGAGCCTTTCATCGGTTACATAAACTACCCATGGGCTTTCGTCGCTTTGTTAAAAATAGTCTGTTTAATGCAGCCCGTGGCCTACTGGCTGGTCTGGTGGTGCAGGATGTCCTCATGATGGAAGATGAGCAACGCGCCTTTGAGGCCATGCCCCATCGCAAAGGTCCAGAGTTTAACCAGACGATTGTTAAGGTACAACAGCTGATTGATTATCAGGCCCAACAATCGTAGGAACCAAGCTCGAATAAGGTGTCCATGTCCTGAAGGACGAATGTCGGTGCGCCCCTACATAGGATTCTGTTTAAGACTGCTACATGGTTTCCTGTTGCTGTTGCTGCTGAGATTTTAGTTTTGACTGGACATGCCGGACAAACTGTCTGATGCCGATAGCCATAAATCGGCCTGCTGTTTCTAGCATATCCAAATCTTCTTCATCCCACATATTAGGTGTCGGATGTCCCAGGGCAACCACACCACTTTGTTTATGGTGATGAATTGGAGCCGCAATTAAACACTTGGCCGTGGGTAGCTGTGAGTCAAACCGTTGGCTGTGGCTAATATCTTGATAACGAACGGGACGGCTTTCTCGAATGGACTTGCCACAGATGCCATCGGTAAGATGTACTCCCCAGCCTTTACCCATGGCCTCTCCAGCTGCAACAACAACTTTATAGCTATCGTTATCCACCTGGAATGCGATCGCAACCCCCGTCGCTCCAAAAACCTCCAGCAACACCTTGGCCGATTCTTCTAGAAACGGCATCAACCGTTGCGCAGAGATCGCCGAAAGAGCCTGCAACGTTTGCAACCGCGACCACCGTCGTTGGCTAAGCTCATTAATGCCCTCTATCTGATTTACCATACTGCTGTTCATTTCAGAAATATGGAAATTTTGCCGGGCATAGTCTCGATCACGGATCGGCTGGTACGGTTGCTCCATCATCTGGGAAGTCAGCAAAGCCACACGCTCCACCACCTCCACATCGTAGGACCAGACCGCATCAAAGCGCCGGCTCTTGGTCACCGGATCTTGCCCATCCACCTCACGGGCCACCAGGGTGGCCCAAAAAGTAGGCGTATTTACCAATAAAAACCATTCCTGAGCTAACGATGAAGCTGGGGCCAATTCAAGAAATTCTAGACCTGAAATTGCAGGGGGCTCACAGTCTGGAATGCCAAAAACATAAACTCGACGACAAACGGCCCCTAAGCGGCTATAGCGACGTAATTGCTCGGGAAAATGAGAAAACCGCTGAAACCCTGCAAAAAAATCAGCCGTAATCTGATGGTTAATTACCTGATCTTCAATCTGATGACTAATCAGATTCATAACCGGAATGCTATTTACTCGTCGCAGCGATTCATACTGATTTTCGATGGAGAGAAATAAAGAAATGCCCATGTGTAATACGCCCTAACTGGCATTCCATAACAGAACAACAACGTTGCTATTCCCATGGAAGCCAGATCCCGAAATAACGCTAAATTAAGCAACCACATCAATAAGCATTGATGAGAGTCAATGCTTATTGATGTGGTTGCTTTTACTAATTAAACTATAGAAATCAAGCGATGTTGGAGCGTGCACATTATCTCGTTACGTATCGAAATAGAATGTCCGGCATTCCGGCAGATCTCTCAATATAGACGCCTATTTTCACCATTAATTTACCCCTTCTGCTCCATGCTTGCTGTCCCATGGGGAAACTGCCCCAGCCAACAACCCAGTATTCTTAACACCAGACAGAATGCCAGAAGGTTGGGTTTAATACCATCATGATATCTTGACAAGGCATCAGATTTTACAAACGACCTGGTGTGTGCATATCTGTATTCAGTGCAGCTGCTAAATGAAAGAGGAGTCGATATCAGTGACCTATTGTTTAGGCATATCCGTCAAAGAAGGATTAGTATTAGCAGCTGATTCTCGCACCAATGCTGGTGTGGATTATATTTCGTCTTACCAAAAGTTGTTTGACTTCTCGATTCCGCGAGAGCGGGTGATTGTGGCCTGTGTGTCTGGCAATTTGTCGGTTACCCAGGCGGTGATTCATCAGTTGGGTCAGGATATTAAAAACGGGGCCAAGGACTCGCTACATACTATCCCCACCATGTATGAGGTGGCCCGCTACATTGGGTATGAAATTCGTAAAATTCAAGATGAGGATCGCACCTGGCTAGATCAGGATGGCATCAAGTTTCAGTGTAATTTTTTGGTGGGCGGGCAGTTGCCAGGGGAAGCACCGGAGATCTATCTGGTCTATAGCCAGGGTAACTGTATTAAAACCACACCGGAAACGCCGTTTTTGCAGATTGGGGAGACAAAATATGGTAAGCCGATTTTGGATCGAGCGTTAACCCATGGGTCGTCGTTGGATGCGATCGCAAAATGCGCCCTTCTTTCCATTGATTCCACCATGCGCTCCAATATTTCCGTCGGTCCGCCCATCAACATGGTTCTGTACGAAGCCGACAGCTTTGAAATACGTCATCGGGTCCAGCTCCAGTCCAGCGACCCCTATTTAGCGAAGATTCGCAAATATTGGGAAGGCACCCTGCGGGAAGCCACCAATAATATGCCCACCCCCGAATGGAATCGCGTTTCCATCGATGCCGAGCCCGACTTTTCCATTGAATAACCTAAAAACTAAGCCCGGCCATAACGCGATCAATGGAGATTGTAACAACAATAGATAACTACAGTGATACATTGTCGAGTAGTTGTACTATAATTTCAACATACGCAATTACTACATTGTTCACCGTTTCCCTGTTTATCTCCTCAGCTCTGACCAGGGGGGATAAAGAACCGTTTTTACACGCACTTTTTTGCACGCACTTTAAAGAGAAAAATGCTTAATAACGTTGGTCTTGCAGATCGGCTAACTTCGATTAGTTTTTGCAGGCGTCTTGCTGTAATTAGGGATAGGTGTTTACCAAAACGCTATTAGACAAGGAATGATATTTTGGGGATACTAGTATCCCCAAAATATCCCCATGGATGCTCCTTTGTTACCCTGACGACAACTCCTCAATTTCCTCACTGGAGCTGTTGTTGTCAGCACATTATTTCCTGGAACCTTATCCGTTAGTTAATTAAAACGGGTACAGGTGGAACTAGCATGTGAATACATCAAACTCTCCAATTGGAGAGAACACGAGCCGCGTACAGGGTAAACGCCTGGGTGGGCTATTTTTTGCAAGTTCCCTAAAACAACTGAACAGGTAATAGAGGATCGCAATGTAAATAACCGATTCCATTCGGTTATGGAAAATGGCGGGGACACGTCAACAACTACGATTTTTTATACCTCATAATTAGGAAGTTATCTCATGGTGGATCATAGCTATGATCAGTCTTCTCTATTGGAGACTAGTCATCTAGAAGGCAGTCACCTCAACTTGGCAACATCTGAATCCCCATTGGGTCCGGTGTTGCCAAGATCTTCCCAGTCAGCAGGCGCGATTGCAGTAGACGCACCGCCACCCATTGATCTTGCACCAGCACCCTTGCTTGGTGAGGAGAGCGCTGTTCTGTCTGAAGTCTCTTTAGACGCTGAAACTCACACAGCCCATGGCAGTACAGTGCAGCAAGACAGTCTGACGGGATTGAGAGAAGACAGCGATCCACTCGTGAGTGCATTTATCGGCATCGGTTGCATCTTTCGAGTGCCAGATTTAACAATCGCCCCCGAAGCAGAGCTGCGTAGTAATCCGGATGGGACAGTCACGGTGAGCTGGGCCGTAACCAACAACCGCACGAGAACTCAATGTGCCGATGTGGCGGCCAACAGTTTTTTCAATCGGTTTTGGCTCTCTTCTGATCCAACTTTAGATGTTACAACAGACACTGCAATCCCCGTGGTTGGCGGTCCGAATATTGACGACACTTACTACACCAATCAGCAGGCAATTGCCGCAGGCGCAACCTCTGCTTTCCGTGAAGAAACATTGGTGCTGAGTGGCGATCAACAGTATTTAATACTGTCTGTCAATCAGCCGCAAAATATTGGGGAATCAGACTATAACAACAATATTTTTGTGTTTGATTTACAGGGGTTGGAGCAACCCATAGGGGCTACACCGCTGGGTGATACCAGCTTTAACCAAAGCAATAACTGTGCTGCTGAATTTGATGTCGACGTCAATTCCAGAGTTGAGATGCACTCTGGGGCATTGACAGAGACCCACACCCTGACGGCCTATCAATCCCAGGGCCGAGCCCGAGCCCTTACCCTGCACTATGACTCTACCGCCGCTGACGTTCGCCCCATTGTGCATTTTGCCTATGAGAACGTGCAAGATGCGCCGGGGACACAGTTGATGATTGCAAAAATGAGTATCCAGGCCGGAGATACAACCATCGCTCTGCCAGGGTACACGGGCGATCAGTTTGGCTTAACCGGTGGAGAGAACTTTTGGAGTGTGCCAGATCAAGACAATGCGGTGGTTCAGGGAGCTCTCCAGGCCGATTTGCGAAATCAGGCTTCGGGGGTCTACACCTATCAGGTTGAGCGAGACATTCAAACCTTTGACCCGGCGGGCACCTTTGACCCTCTGCGGCACACCACCACAGGCACCTTTACGGTGGTGAACCGAGCGGGCAGTCCTTTCGGCAATGGCTGGAGCCTGGGGGATTGGCAGGAAATTGTGGTCAATGCCGACAATTCAGTGCTGCTAATTGATGGAGACGGTACCCACCAGATTTTTCAGGCCCCGACTGAGGTCGGGGGCGTCTACGGGTCTCCTGCGGGCGACTATTCACGGCTGGAGCGGCTTGCTGATGGTACGTTTCGTCGCACCCTAAAAGATCAAACGGTGACAACCTTTAACGCGCGCAATCAGCTGGCGACCGTGCAAGATCGCAATGGCAATACCCTCACCTACCTCTATGACACCGAGGGCAAGCTCACCACCATGCGCGATGCGGTGGGGCTAGAAACAACATTTACCTATACCGAGGGTCGGGTCACGACCATTACCGACCCCGCCGGTCGACAAACCCAGCTAGCCTACGACCCCGCTGGCAACCTGCAAAGCATCACCGACCCCGATGCCGCCGTTCGTACCTGGGAGTATGACAACAACTTCCGCATGACCGCAGAGGTCGATCAGCGGGGCCATCGAGAAACAACCGAGTACGATGGCTTTGGTCGTGTTGACCGCTCGATACGCCGGGACGGCAGCGTCATCGACATTGACCCAATTCAGGTGAAGGGGCTGTATCTACCCAGTCAAACGATCGATCCCACCACCGCGCCGCTGGCATTTACCCCCACGGCCACAGAAATTATTACGCCCACCGCTACCCAGACGGATGGTCGGGGAAATGTGGAGGTCTTTACCCTAAACAAGGCCGGTAATCTGCTGAATCAGACCGACGCGGTGGGTAACGTGCTCACCCTTGAGCGTGACTGTAGCTGTGGCCGGGTATCTGCCATGGTGGATGGCACGGGCGATCGCACCACCATTACCTACGATGACCAGGGCAACCCTAACCAGATTGTCGATAGTCTTTCTGGGGCCGCTGGCCGCCAGCAGGTCTTTGATTCCCAGTTTAATCAGCTGATTCAAGCCACCGATGAACTGGGCCGCCAGACCCTGCATGAGCTGGATGCCACGGGCAATATTATCGAAATTCGTCAGGTGGTGGGCGAAGTGGGCGGCGCGGACGACCGGGTCACCAGTCTGACCTACCTGGGTGACGGGCTGGTGGATACGGTGACGGACGCCCTGGGGCGGATTACCAATTTTGACTATGACGCACGCGGTCTGGTCACCACGATTACCACGGCCCAGGGCACCGCAGACGAGGCGGTTGAGCGCTATGAGTATGACAGTGCTGGCAACCAGAGCGCCTTTATCGATGCGCGGGGCAATCGCACCACCTTTGAGTACGACGGGCGCAATCGCCTGATTGAAATGGTGGAGGCTGACCCCGATGGCGATGGACCGTTGACCACCACGAGTACCCAGTACTTCTACGATGCCGCTGGCAACCGGGTGCGGCGGGTAGATGGGCGGGGCCATGAAACGCTCTATGCCTATGACACGATGAATCGCCTGGAGCGCATCACCGAGGCCGACCCCGATGGGGCCGGGCCGCTGACATCACCGATTACCAACTTTGGTTACGATGCCGACGGCAATCTGACAACGCTCACCGACGCACGGGGCAATGTCACCACCTATGCCTACGATGCCCGCAATCGCCAGACACAGGTGACCGAGGCCGACCCCGACGGCACCGGGCCGCTGACTGCACCCGTGACGCAGTACGCCTATGACCTGGACAACAACCTGACCGCACTGACCAACGCACGGGGTGTGACGACCCAGTTTGAGTACGACGCCCGCGATCGCCTGATTCGCACCACCTCCGCCGACCCCGACGGGGCTGGAGCGCTGCCCGCCCTGGTGACCGACTACCAATACAATGCGGTCGATTTGCTAACCCAGCTGACCCGCCCTGGCAGCCGGACAACGGCCTACCAGTATGACGAACTAAACCGCCTGGTGGAGGTGACGGAGCCAGATCCCGATGGGGCCGGGGCACTGACGGCACCGGTGACCCAGTTTGGCTACGACCTACTGGGCAACCAGACCCAGATGACTGATGCCCTGGGGCGGGTGACCAATTTTGGGTACGACGCTCGCAACCGGCTGACCCAGATCACCGCTCCTGATCCCGATGGGGCTGGGCCGTTGGCTGCTCCGGTTACTGGCTATACCTACGACGCGGCCAATAACCAAACGGCGTTCATCGATCCCCTGGGGCGCACTACCACGTTTCAGTACGATGGGCGTAATCGCCTGATTCAAACCACGAACCCTGACCCCGATGGCGCGGGGGCACAAATCGCGCCGCTGACCCGCTACAGCTATGACGCGGTGAGCAACTTGACCGCCACCAGCGATGCCCTGGGCCAAACGACGCAGTATCAGTACGATGCGCTCAATCGCCAGATTGCCATCATTGACCCGTTGGGGCAGGCCACACAGTATGGCTACGATGCGGTGGATAATCTGGTGTCGGTGACGGATCCGCTGACCAACCAGACGACCTATGCCTATGACGGGCTGAACCGGCTGATCCAGGATACTAACGCTCTAGGCTTTAGCCGCAGCTATGGCTATGACGCGATGGATAACCTGACTCAGATGAGCGATCGCAACGGGCAAACGCGACAGTTTACCTACGACAACCTCGACCGTCGCACCAGTGAGCAATGGCTGAGTGCGACAGATGCCGTGCAGCGTACCTTTGACTACGGCTTTGACGAGCTAGGGCGACTGACCCAGGTGCAAGATACCGATGCGCTTACCGACACGGTGTTGAGCAGTAACACCTATAGCTTTGACGCGCTCGACCGGCTCACCTCAGAAAGCATCACCACGGCACCGACAGTGCCCCAGGTGGTATTTGGCTACACCTATGATGCGGTCGATAACCTGACCCAGACCACCGATACAATTGCCGGTACCCTCAGCGGTACAACGGATTATACCTACGATGCCCTGGACCGCATGACCCAGGTGCAGCAGGGGGGCACAGCGGTGCAGTCTAAGCGGGTCGAGATGGGCTACAACGTTGCCAGTGAGTTGACTTCCCTGGCGCGGTTTGCAGGGGCCGATGGCAATACCCCCGTTGCCAGCACTAACTACAGCTATGACGGTAGCGGACGGCTGAGTCAGCTCACCCATGCCACAGATGCTGCCACCATTGCCGACTATCAGCTCAGCTATGACGCCGCCAATCGCCTGACCACCCTGATCTCGCCAGACGGGACGGCCACCTACACCTATGATGACCGGGACCAGTTGACCGGGGCAGACTATACGGCCCAGGACAATGAAGCTTATACCTATGATGCCAACGGTAACCGCACCAATGCGGGGTATCAGACGGGGACCAATAATCAGCTCACCACTGATGGCATCTTTAATTACGAGTATGACAATGAGGGTAATCGCATTCGGCGGACTCGCATTAGTGATGGCACGGTAACCACCTATGAGTGGGATCATCGTCAGCGGCTAGTGGCGGTAAGCGAGGGTGATGGTGCTACGGTGACTCAGCGGGTCACTTATACCTACGATGCCTGGGACCGTCGCCTCAGCCAGAGCGTTGACTCGGATGGGGATGGCCCCGCTGCTGCGACCACAGAGCACTTTATCTATGATGGCGACCACATTGCCCTGGTCTTTGATGAGACGGGCAATCAAACCCATCGTTATTTGCATGGGCCTAATGTGGACCAGATCCTGGCGGAAGAGACGGCAGATGGAGCGGTTCATTGGGCGTTAACTGACCATCAGGGCAGTGTCCGCGATGTGATCGACAACAGTGGCAACAGTCTCAATCGCATTGTCTATGACAGTTTTGGGCAGGTGACGAGTGAGACGAATCCCGATTTTGACTTCCGCTTTGGCTACACCGGCAGGGAACGGGATGAAGCAACCGGGTTGATGTACTATCGGGCGCGCTACTACGACCCGACGGTGGGACGCTTTATCTCGGAAGACCCGCTGGGCTTTGATGCAGGCGATGCGAATTTTTATCGTTATGTCTTCAATAGTCCGACGAACTTTACTGATCCAAGTGGTCTTGAGACTTTGATTTATCACCATAAAAGTTTTCCAGGGCATCTTGCCATTGATGTTGATGGAACCGTTTTTACATATGGGCGATATAGACCGCAGCCTAGCCTTGAGTCGCGTGGAATCATTGGAGACGGACTTTTGTACATGATCCCAAGAGAGCAGTACTTGATACCAAATAATACATTCAGAAATGAAGATGTTTCTATTGAAAGGTGGAGTTTGGAATATACAGAGCAGGAAGAGGAGCAGATTAAGTCATTTTTTAGAGAACTTTTTCATGCAGGCACAGCAGTTACTTCAGTTGAACTAAACAACACTAATTATGCAGGGGTTAAAATCGATAGATATCATTTGTTAGATAATAATTGTGTTTCCATTACATTAGATTCATTACCCGATGGGGAAATTCGGGGCATTTTGCAAAACTATCTCTTTAATGTTCCCTACACGACAAGTCCTTCGATACCAACTCCAACAGCCATACTTTCTCCAGCTAATATCGCAAATGCATTAGATCAAGCTACAAACTCATCAGATTCAGTTATCAAACTTTCAACCTTACATCCCTAACAAATGAAAGATATGGAGCCTCACCGAAAAAGCATCTATTTTTCTATAAGAAATTCAGCTAAACTCATGCCCTTAACATTTTTAGGATTATTTATCCTAAGTTGTGAAGATCCAATGATATTAATGAATGATTCTGAAAAAGGCTTATGGAGATATCAAACTGGAATTCCAGACAAAGAAGCCAATTTGTTGCAAGTGAAAAATCTGAGTAGAGATCTTGAGATTTGCATTAACAGGAGAAAATATCCACCCTTGTCCGAACAGCAAATTAAACAATTGGCAATTCAGAACAATCACGAAATTTATGATGAATTAATTAAAACTCTACCTTTGTGTAAAGGAGTTGTTGATTACCTTTTCAAGAAAATAGATCAGGCTTACGACACTGGAAATCAACTTAATCAGCTGAATCAAGCTATAGTGGATGGGAAAGCTGAAAGCCTATTGCAATTAGAGAAAAACAAATAATTCTTACAAAGAAGCAACTGTTTCAGATACTTTACTTCACTGGACAATGCGAAGTTAGAGTACTCCAACCAATAAATCATTCTACAATGTTCAAAGAAGTTGACTATTTCTAAATCTGATTTGAGGTAACCATCCCTAGTATTGATCTTGTGGAATAAACGAAGGAGGTTCTTTTCCAGTTCGTACAGCCAAGCAAGCATGAGCGAGGAAATTCAGAATATCTCTGCCCTGAGCCTTGAGCGAGGCGGTAACGGTTAGCAAGCATGCAACAAACTGACTACCGCATTGAGATTGAGAACCAAAACTGGTTTTCCGCTTCCCAATCTCGTGAGAAAAACCCATACGCTCTACCATTATTGTTAAGTCTCGCTTGAGATGAGATCAACACACCCCAGAGGGCATCGCTCATTTCATTACGCAAGCGACCGACACTCCCACGGGAGAGACGAACGCTAAACAAATCTGCCATGAGCGCACACACCTGACGATAGCTGTGACGATACGGGCCACTCAACAGAGTCACGATTGCACTCAAGCGTTCGCCATAGCTTAAGGGGATACCCCTAGCGGTAAAGTCGCTCGGGTAACCTGACCACAAACACCGCAACTGAGTTGATGTAGTTAATCAGGTAGGGTGCGATGATATCGCACCAACCCTTTCCATCCCATACCCACAATACTCTCTTCTAGCCTCAGCAGGCATTATCCAGCAACACTTTTATAAGCTTCAGCCCCGTTTTATTCTCAACTATTAAAGTTGTAATTCATCGAGCTTCTCCTGCTGTTTTACAAGAGAATTTGGCTAGCTACTCCCGATATCGAAGGACACCCTGGTAGGGAAATCTCTATCAGGGTGTCCATTTTTGAGTAGGGTTACGGCTGAATTCGGATTTGGGATGTGATCTCATCATATTCATTTCGATAGACCTAAGATAAGAGAGAAAATCAGATTAAGTTGTCACAGGTGAGCATAACTCCATAGTGCTCGATCACATCACCTATGACAGCTGTAGTCAGGTCACCAGTGAGACTAATCCCGATTTCGACGTCCGCTTTGGCTACACCGGCAGGGAGCGGGATGATGCAACGGGGTTGATGTACTTTCGGGCGCGGTACTACGACCCGGCGGTGGGACGCTTTATCTCGGAAGACCCGCTGGGCTTTGACGCAGGCGATGCCAACCTTTATCGCTATGTCTTCAATAGTCCGACCAACTACACCGACCCCAGCGGGGAAATCGCAGTTGTGCCTGTGGTTGTGGGTGTCATTGCCATTGGGGCCGTCGTCAATTTGCTTGTACCGCCCCCGCCGGTCCAGGCACCCACAGACTGTGATGATTTTTATGACGATGAATATTTCTGGCAACGACTGGGTGCGGGGCTAGCTGTGGGTGCTGCACCAGGTCTAGCACAAGGCTTGGGTCGATCAATTACCCAACAGTTGCCACAATTTCTTGATGACGTTGCCAGAGGGGCAGGCAGTATCGGTGATGACATCGGCAGAGCTTTAGCAGGTTCTGGGGATGAGCTAGTCCCAGCACTACCAGGTGGAGGCAGACTTCCAACCAGGGCAGTCGATGACCTTAATCCGGCGGCTCCGCTACGATCTCAAGGTAATCCAGGTAGTGGAGGTGCAAGTAGTGCGAACAAGCAAAGCAAGTTAAATCAACTAAACAAGAATAAAGCTCAAGGAAATGCTTTCGAAACGCTGGCAAAACAAGAGTTCCAGAAAACAAATGTAGGAGTTCAAACGCAAGTTACAATTAAAGCCCCGAGTGGAACTAGAACAAGGGTTGATCTCATTGGCCGCGATACAAAGACCGGGAATATTACTCTCGGAGAGGCTAAAAGCTCCCAAACAGCACCTCTAACCAGAAATCAGAAGAAAGCTTTTCCTGAAATAGCAAAGTCTGGGGGGGTAGTAGTTGGGCAAGGTAAACCTGGTTTTCCTAGTGGCACCCAAATCCCTCCTACGACAGTTCAAATTATACGCCCTTAAAGAAAATTCAAACAAATGAATGGGATAGGATGTTAGAGGGAACTCTTTCAAACTTTGAAATAACTGGAATATCTCATAAAATAAATATTCCAGTTATTTCAAGTGGTCGACTCAAATGAGCAAAATTAAAACGCTACTTTTTGAAAAGATGAAACCGGAACTAGGGCAAGCTGGCTTTAATCTTGTTAAGACACGGAATTGGTTCATAAGAAAGCAAAACCAAAATGTTTCTTTTGTTTTTTGGATAGTATCTTATAAGGATCAAGGGAATATCAGGATTACTCCAACAACTGGAGTCAGGTTCAATAATATAGAAGACATTTTTCATCAATGCGCTGGCTTTGATGAAAAATACAAGAAATATACACTTACACTCGTTTCTGAAATTTGGCGATGGAAAAAGACTGAAACCTCTTATCAATACATATTAAAATCAGAAGATAATGTTCAAGATATAGCTATTCAGATTGTTCATGATTTTTGGGAAGATGCGCTGAAATACTATGAGAGTTATGCAACCTTGTCTCAGGTAGACTCAGAACTCAATAACGATCCTTCTGGAGAGTGTATTCATCAGATAATGGATTTTGCACGATGCTCACGAGGTATAATTGCTGCAAAGCTTTGTAACCGACATAACTACGAAAAGTTGGTTCAGATATATCGTGAGAGAATGTCAAATCAGGATAAAGGTTTTTACTTAAGTTCGTTTGATTGTATCGTCAATCTTCTGAGTTGCTGATGAATCTGTATTCTGGGAGTTTATAGTGTCTATTCAAAACTTGGACGAGGTAGACTTAATAGGTGTCAATAAAGCGATAGGAAGGGTCGAGTTGGCAATCATTGATGACTTAGATTGGAACGATGTAAAATCTCATCTCCTAATCTTGCAAGATAAAGTTAATGCATATTTGGGATTTATTGAAAGTGGCCAGATATATGAGTCCTATCCTGAGGCAAGTAGCTTTCGCCCTGTAATACAAGTACTTGCACAATACAGCCTGCCTAAAGAAGGTCGAGAGTTTATGGAAAAATTAAAGATTTTTTTGGATGAGGTCGGTTATGACTTTGAGTTCAAAATGGCTTTGGTGCGTGAATAAGGTATCTGCAAAGCCATAAGAGCCGGTACAGTGTAGCCCAAGCGGCAGAGAGCGTGATGACGCGACGGGATTGATGTACTACCGGGCGCGCTACTACGACCCGACGGTGGGACGCTTTATCTCAGAAGACCCGCTGGGCTTTGATGCGGGTGATGCGAATTTTTATCGTTATGTCTTCAATAGTCCCACCAACTACACCGACCCCAGCGGGGAAGCCGCCCTTGTTACTCTAGCAGCCGTAGGCGGCGTCAAAGCTATTAAAGCCGTAGGCGCTGTACTCGCGGTAGGGGCAGGAGGTGTCTTTCTCAATAACCAACTGCAATCAGAAGAGACCCGCGAGGCCCTTGAAGACTTTGCTCAGCGGTGTCTGGAAACTGTCACCGGCGGCTACAACCCCGACTTCGACCCCAACCGCCCCATCTGGGACAATCTGCCTCTGCCACAAGTCGATTGGGGTGAAATCTTACAGACGCCACCCGTCAATCCGGAAGATCTGTACCCTGGTGGCTTTGGGGAAGGGCCACAGCCAGAGATTGATGACTTTGTTCCACCCTTCCCTAACACGAACGACGACCTCGGAGTACCTTTCTTTGATATTGGCAATACTGGCGATAATTTTGTACCCCCACAAATTACAAGGAATAGGCATGGCCAACTCACTAATGGTACTTATACACTTGATCAATCTGGAATGACGCCACACACAACTGGTTCTTTTGCTGATGGGAAGAGCCAGTTTCTATCAGGCGTTGATGCAGATAGGGCAGTTTTAGATGCTGCTGCTTATGCGGATCAGCATGGGCTGTGGAATGGTCCTAAAGCAACTGTACCAGTTAGCAATGGGCCTGTAGGTGTACATGGAAGAACAGGAGAGCTTACCGATACAATAAATGTATACAGAAATAGAAATGGATTTGTTCATGGTTCGCCAGGTAGTCCACAATGATTCGAGATATTACGAGCCAAATTCAATGGGCATTCTCAAAAGCTAGTTATTGGGATAGAAAGGAGTTCATGAAGTGTCTGACTACTCTTGAAACTCTGATTCCAGGATCACGAAAAAATTGGGATGAATATGCGGGAGAGAAATGGGGAATTATCCTCATAGAAGGAAACGTTTTGGCTTATGTCAATAGAGATTTCCCTTTGCTCTTTATTCAATATGAATATCAAAGTATTCAGGACTCTCTTGATGGTTTAGTTGTTATTCTATTCTCAGATCATGATACTTCGGAGTTTGCTCTTGAGACTGCTATTTTTAATCAGTGGTCTCAGGGAAGATCTGATACAGGAGGGCTAAATTCTGATGAGTTGTCAGCTAGCGATATATGGTGGGCGACTATTCTGTAAAACTATCAAGAAGCCTTGATAGAGCTATTCGGTGAGAAGTGAAAAATCTTGAAAATAGGAGGGCCGTCCCCTTTTTGTGAAAGTAGACATGATTTAGAGAAGTTTAATGAAAAAAATCGAGTTTGAATTTGAAGATCTGTCTTTGCAGAACAGAATCCAATTTGATTATGACGAAGAGGTAGATGAAGAGTTAAAGGTCGTAATTGAAAATGGCATGCCAGTTTTATATGCTAATAAACAGGCTTACATGGCTCTAGCAAAGATCTTTGTAAAGATGGCTCTTGGTGAGTACTCGGATGGATTTCATATTCACCTCCGGCAAGACTTTGATGGAGATAAGCAAGAGGCTATGCGCTGCCATCTAGTAAGTTAGCCAGGTAGCTACTGTTCTGTCCCCTAATTGTCAAGTAGTTGGCAAAAGTTGATCAGGGTCAAAGGGTTTTCCAGATTTGAGGACCCCATAAATGACTCTGATAAACTTTTGCATCAATGTTCCTACCCCTACTTGCTCAGCTATGACGCCGCCAATCGCCTTACCACCTTCATCTCGCCAGACGGGACGGCCACCTACACCTATGATGACCGCGACCAGTTAACCGGGGCGGACTATACGGCCCAGGACAATGAAGCTTATACCTATGATGCCAACGGCAACCGCACCAATGCGGGCTATCAGACGGGGACCAATAATCAGCTCACCACTGATGGCATCTTTAATTACGAATATGACAATGAGGGTAATCGCATTCGGCGGACTCGCATTAGTGATGGCACGGTGACCACCTATGAGTGGGACCATCGTCAGCGGCTAGTGGCGGTGAGCGAGGGGGATGGTGCTACGGTGACTCAGCGCGTCACCTACACCTACGATGCCTGGGACCGTCGCATCAGTCAGTCGGTTGACTCGGATGGCGATGGCCCTGCCGCTGCGACGACGGAGCACGTTATCTATGATGGCGACCACATTGCCCTGGTCTTTGATGAAGCGGGCAATCAAACCCATCGGTATTTGCATGGGCCTAATGTGGACCAGATCTTAGCAGAGGAGACGGCGGATGGAGCGGTTCATTGGGCGTTAACTGACCATCAAGGCAGTGTTCGCGATGTGATCGACAACAGCGGCAACATTCTCAATCGCATTGTCTATGACAGTTTTGGGCAGGTGACGAGTGAGACGAATCCCGATTTTGACTTCCGCTTTGGCTACACCGGCAGAGAGCGGGATGAAGCAACGGGGTTGATGTACTATCGGGCGCGGTACTACGACCCGACGGTGGGACAGTTCCTCTCGGAAGACCCGCTGGGCTTTGACGCGGGCGATGCCAACCTTTATCGTTATGTCTTCAATAGTCCGACCAACTACACCGACCCCAGCGGGGAAGCCGCCTTTGCTCCTCTAATATTCGTAGGCGGCGTCAAAGCTATTAAAGCCGTAGGCGCTGTACTCGCGCTAGGGGCAGTCTATCTCAATAACCAACTGCAATCAGAAGAGACCCGCGAGGCCCTTGAAGACTTTGCTCAGAGGTGTCTAGAAACCGTCACCGGCGGCTACAATCCTGACTTCGACCCCAACCGACCCATTTGGGACAATCTGCCTCTGCCGCAAGTCGATTGGGGTGAAATCTTGCAGACGCCACCCGTCAATCTCGAAGATCTTTACCCTGGGGGCTTTGGTGAAGAGTCGCAGTCGGAGGTTGATGACTTTGATGCTGATCCAAGATCTCCTAATCCAGAGCTTGAAAAACCGTTTTTTGATGCTAATGGTGAAAATGAAACAGTAACCAACTCGGCTGGCCAACCAGTTATCAGAACGTTCGTTCCAGATCAGGATAAATTACTAGAAGCCGCCGAAAATGCTGCTGGTGGATCCTTAGATAACTATATTAATTACAAGCCAAATTGGTGGGAGAGTCCTGATGGTAAACGAAGAATTGAGTGGAACCCCGATGGGCATGCCAATACTAATGAAGGTCCTCATGTAACCGTACGTGACTTTAATGGAAGACGACACAGTGTAACTGAAAAGATATTTATCGAAGGGCAGGAAACTTTCTAATGATCGACTTTAAATCGGTAGTCATTTCGTGGAAAAGCTTTAAATCCAGCTTTAAATTCTGTTTTGGATTTGAATATTTAACACTTGAAGAAACTCTGAATCAACTATCAAGCAGGGGGAATAGTATTAGTTGGAAGCAGTTAAAGAACTGGGAGGAGCTTGAGGATATTGATATATTCAAAGAGCTTCCAGAACACGAAAAAATTAGTGGTGATATATATGTTGTCACTGAAGCATCTTACAAGAAAGAACTTGGACCATTCAAAGTGCATGCAGCTGATCTTGAGTGTTTTATAACCGAACACCTTAATGCTTACAGTGAGTGTTTTTTTAATGGTGATGTGTTAATTACAAGTACCAAAGATAGTTGTATGTGGATATTTCACCATGGAGGAGTAATGACCTTCATAAATGAAATTCAATGTTAGCGAAGCATCAGCAAGCAGGCAGGGTGCGTGGCTAACGAACCCTTTCCAAGGGGACTCCATCACCATGTCCATCAACAACAAGTAAGTTGGGTTGAGTGTGCTCAACTCAACAACCCAAACAGTATATCTGTGGTTGGTGCTAACATTAGAGCACGAGCCATACAATCTAGAGGCAGAAAGCTGACTCCCAGATCAGATTATCGCCTTCCATATCATGGGCTGGACATACCTGAAAGCTTTCCTCGTTCTCCTGAGTCTGTTTTCTATCCAACCAGTGCCAACATTACTCCAAGATACTCTCCTGCATTGTTGCCAGTTGCTCCAGTTGTAGGCAGTTTAGTCTCCAATAGCAGTCCAGTTCTGAATCTTCCACTGTTCAACGAAGACTGATCAAACGGACGATAGTCAACTATGCTCGACTCAATTAGCTAAACAGATGTGCTTATGGTAAATCTATATATACTTGTCGTATACGTGATACTCTCAGGCCTGGGTGGGTTTGGACTTGGAGCAATATGTATCCTTCTTTTCTTTGGTGATACAACCCCCGAGCACAGGTGGTATGTTCTTAGTGTATCATCAGGAATATTCGCTGCAGGCGGTTTTATGAAGGCATTGGACGAAATCCAGTTCTTTCCCTCTCTACTGAGAGTTTTACTATCTCTTTTCAGGAGAAGGTAGCAAATTTCAAGCAGCAGGTAGTATAGGCCTTACCTGCCTATATTCTTCCGCTCCGGCTACACCGGCAGAGAGCGAGATGACGCGACTGGGTTGATATACTACCGGGCGCGCTATTACGACCCGGCGGTGGGACGCTTTATCTCAGAAGACCCGCTGGGCTTTGACGCAGGCGATGCCAACCTTTATCGTTATGTCTTCAATAGTCCCACCAACTACACCGACCCCAGCGGGGAAGCTACCCTTGTTACTCTAGCAGCCGTAGGCGGCGTCAAAGCCATTAAAGCCGTAGGTGGCGCTGCAATCGCGCTAGGGGCAGTCAATCTCAATAACCAACTGCAATCAGAAGAGACCCGTGAGGCCCTTGAAGACTTCGCTCAGTGGTGTCTGGAAACTGTCACCAGTGGCTACAATCCCGACTTCGACCCCAACCGACCCATCTGGGACAATCTTCCGCTGCCGCAAGTCGATTGGGGTGAAGTCTTACAGACGCCCCCCGTCAATCTCGAAGATCTGTACCCTGGTGGCTTTGGTGAAGATTCTCAACCAGAGATTGAGGGTTTCATCCCGATGCCAAACATCTCCGATGACCTCGGAGTACCTTATTTTCAAGTCAATCCAGGTTCTGAGATTCCCTTTCCTGATGGCACTGGAAGAATTCATGATCCCATTCCTAACTTTGTTCCAAAAGATTGGAAAATAGGAGAAGTTAAAGATGCTATTGAAGGAGTAGAATCTAGTATCAAGGAGAGGAAAAGGCTTATGGATCAGCTAGGCGAAGATAGTGGTCATCGTGAACGTCTGCGTCGGGAAGAGAATTGGCAGCGGCAACTAGAAAAACGATTGAAAGAGTTGTAAATGAATTAAGCAGTATGAAAAAGGAACCACAGACTATTCTTGAGACAATTAAGCAAGATTCCTGGAATTATGATTCTGGCGGAAACTTGCTTAACAACCTCTTAGAATCATTTCAAGAAGGGTTTCCGGTAAGGAACGTCCTTCAGCTAGTTGAAAGTCAGAATGAAGAATCCGTAAGAGCAGGGTCTTGGATTTTATCCGAATTGGGTGTCAAGGCATGTGAGGTTTTTCAAAGCACGAAGCTACTCATTGACTCATCAGATCCAAAGGTGCGTTTCCATTATCTGGATTGTATTTTGATGTGTGCTACGGAAAGTGATGGCGACTCTATAGGGAAAGTACTGTTTCTTTTAGAAGATGAAGCGTCTTTTGTTAGGTGGCGAGCGATGGATATCTTGTGTAAGTTAGATGCCACACAGATATCATCAGGTCTTTCTTGGATGGAATCAGTAGATAGAGAACATACTGTGATGTATTCTGAACTTCAGCTTCTAAGAGATAGTCTTCATGAATCTGTTTCGTTTCAACTTCTTGAAGAGTACGTGAAAGATGGAAGCCCAATTCAGAAAAAAGTGACTATTGTAGTAGCTATCCGGAAAAGACTCGAACCGCAAAAAATAGTTCAGTTAGCAAAAACCTCAAAGGATGATGATGCTATTCGTTTCTGTAAAAGTCTTCTATAGAAGCAGGCACCCAGCAATGCCCACCCACATTTCTCCACTTTGGCTACACCGGTAGAGAGCGGATGACGCGACAGGGTTGATGTACTATCGGGCGCGCTACTACGACCCGGCGGTGGGACGCTTTATCTCGGAAGACCCGCTGGGCTTTGACGCAGGCGATGCCAACCTCTATCGCTATGTCTTCAACAGTCCCCCAACTACACCGACCCCAGCGGTGAATTCGCAGTTGTGCCTGTGGTTGTGGGTGTCATTGCCATTGGGGCCGTCGTCAATGTGCTCGTACCGCCCCCGCCAGTCCAGGCACCCACAGACTGTGATGATTTTTATGACGATGAATATTTCTGGCAACGACTGGGTGCCGGGCTAGCTGTGGGTGCTGCACCAGGTCTAGCACAAGGCTTGGGTCGATCAATTACCCAACAGTTGCCACAATTTCTTGATGACGTTGCCAGAGGGGCAGGCAGTATCGGTAATGACATCGGCAGAGCCTTGGCGGGCTCCGGGGATGATCTTGTTCCGGCACTACCAGGTGGAGGCAGGCTGCCGACCGGAGCAGTCGATGACCTTAATCCTGCGGCTCCGCTACGATCTCAAGGTAATCCAGGGCCAAACAGGCTAGCAGATAGTAAATTAGTGAAAGGTCTAGCTGAGCAAGGCATAAAACATACTCCTGAAGATATTGTCAGAATAAGGCAAACACCAACAGGGGAAACGGTCTTTTTGGAAAAAGGAAACTCTAGGGCCGGCCTCGAGCACATTGTGAAAAAATATGGGGAAGACTTTGCAAGAAAAGGGATATCTGAAGAACAAATACCAGATGTAGTAATTACCGCAGTAACAGAGGGTAAACTTGTTGGTAATCAAGGGAGTAGGCCGATATACGAAACGGTTATCAATGGAGTAAAACAGAGAATAGCTGTAACGGTTGGCAATAATGGATTTATTGTTGGAGCGAATCCTGCTCAATAGGAGAAAAATGCGCACTTTAAAGTTAATGGCCGACTACGATTGCTTCCCATTATGGGAAATATTAGATAATGATCTAAAGAATATCGATCCCTCCGACTTGCCTTTATCTAACAAATTAAGAAATTCCTTGAAAATATGGAGTGATAAATATAATGCGACTTTGAACTATGATGATCCAATAAATTCGGGTTTTGAATCTGAAATAGATGAGCAGAAATTTGAACAAGAAGGCGAAGCTTTGTTCAAATTTCTGAAAAAAGAATTAGGAAGAGAATTTAGAATAATTAGATCTTAATTACCTAAGTTTTGCCCAAATTAATGGCGACTTGCTCTGAGGAGAGAAGGGTTTCCAGCCCCCGTATCCAAGGTCTGACCAGAGAATCCGCTGCATTGATTAGAATTTCAATTAAGTACCCCTG
>NZ_JASATU010000023.1:0-1435 GCF_032906605.1 Leptothoe sp. LEGE 181152 | reverse complement strand
GTAATTGCTCAACCCGGTTTAAAAAGAGAGAGTCCAGGTGAGAGAGCTATCTGAATAGCCTTGAGAGCGGATAGTCCTTGACGTTTACCGGTATTGACAACTGAGCGTACCGCAGCCAATAAATCTCGTCCCCACTCAGACCGGAAGCCATTGGTGACCTTTCGGAAAATGGTACTCATCCGAATCGCTTGCTCGCTCGAATTGTTGGTGGGTGGAATCGTGGCATCATCGAGAAAAACGAATAAATGTGCCTGAATCTCATCATAGCGATGGTGTAAGCGCCTACCATCATCCTGCTCAGGCTTGAGATTTAGGGCTCGTTGTAACCGTCGGTGAATATCTAAACGGTATTGATACAACGTCGATGGGGCTAACGACTCTCGTCGTTTGTGAATGGCTAAGGCCCGTAAAAATAGATGCTTGATAACGGGGGCAAAGACCCCATCGCCCGCATCAATGGCAAACTGACAATCTCTAAGCTGGTGGGCTAGACAGACCTGCCAGAGGACCGCAGGATGATTTTTCTGAGCGCTGAATAAATCAGACACCCACACCTCAGGTTCATGCTCACCGAGGACGGAGTAGATAACACTCGCCCCACGAGTGGCGCAAATCACATGGAAACACACGTCCTCGTTTTGAAACACCCATTCCCATTCGGTGTGTCCCTTCACCCGAGCACTCGTTTCATCCGAGCAGATTATCCGTGACTGCTGCACCTGAGCTTGAATCTCAGCCATCGGCTCCGTTAGCTGCTCGTGAACTCGGGATAACAGGTTCGCCAAGGCCCCTTCGGATATCGATAGGTTGAAGACCTCCTCCAGTAATTGATGCAGACGTTCATAGCTAATCGCATGGCCATAGCGTAGATAGGTGACTAAGCTCTCGATGCTTGACCCAAAGGGGGAACCGCCTGACAGCTCATCGGGAACCGGGGCCACCTGATGAGTCCCACAGCATGGACAGGTCCCTTGATAGCGCTCCACACGAGTCACAATCGGGGTGATCTCCGGTAGTTCCAGTTTGTCGTAGCGGCTATGCAAACGCTGATGCGCTTGAGATATCTCAACCTCACAGGATGAACAGGTTCTAATCCGGGCTGATACCATTCGATCTGGATTCGTCGCTAATGGACGACCACCCCCTGCACGTCCCACACTGGCTTCGCGACGCTCTCCTCCTTTCTTTCGGCTTTTTTTATTCGCCTTAAACCCTTGAGAGGGCGGTTGACTCGAATTCTTACTCGTTTTCTTGGGTCGCTTTTCTAATTGCTCTAATCGACCTCGCAGCGTTTGTAACTCTTCCCATAACACTCGTATCAAGGCATCTTTTGCCTCAGGGCTTAGGTCACTTAGGTCAGGAAGGTCTTGCATCCTTCTACACTACGATATTTTCTTATGGTTGCCATCCCCAGCGGGGGGAGTTGAGCAATTAC